>JAHOYU010000117.1 GCA_019038625.1 Candidatus Latescibacterota bacterium
GCACTGTGCTACCCATTCAGAACGCACTGATGACGGTCGAGAACACTGATCCCGGTAATGTCCCGTGGTTGACCAACCACTTCGAGACGCTGCTGTCCGAGGTATGGTATCCCTGCACCGTGGCTACGCAGAGCCGGGCCATCAAGCAGATCATTCTCGCCGCACTGGAGCGCACAGGTACCCCAGAGTTGATCGACTTCAAATTGCATGACTTCGGCTTCCGAGGTGTATCCAGTCCAGAGTCTGCTGCTTTGGGTGGCCTGGCGCACCTAGTCAACTTCATGGGTACTGACACAATGGCTGCCCTACAGCTCGGAAAATATTTCTATGACGAGCCGTGCGCTGGCTACTCCATTCCCGCATCGGAACACAGTACCATCACCTCGTGGGGGAAGGACAAAGAGGTTGACGCATACCGTAACATGATCAAGCAGTACGGAAACTTTCCTCTGTACGCCTGTGTCTCTGACTCCTGGGACATCATGAACGCCTGTGATATCTGGGGCACCACACTGAAGGAAGAAGTCCTTGCCGCCAACGGTACGCTGGTGGTACGACCTGACTCCGGTGATCCGCCACAAGTAGTCCTTGACGTGATCAAGAGACTCATGTCCCACTTCGGCCACACCACCAACAGCAAGGGCTTTGATGTCCTGAACGACAAAGTGCGTGTGATTCAGGGTGACGGCGTGAACATCGACTCGATCGGACTGGTCCTGCGTACGTTGGAAGCGAACGGCATCTCGGCCGACAACGTAGCATTCGGTATGGGCGGCGCGCTGCTTCAGAAACTCAACAGAGACACGCAGTGTTTCGCGTTCAAATGTTCGTCGACGAAGAGAAACGGACATCAATACGACGTGTTCAAACAACCGGCCACTGACCCAATGAAGAACTCCAAGAAGGGTCGATTTGCGGTGTGTGACGGCCCACACGGGCACATCATCACCGTACCCGAGGAATCATGGTTCGCTGGCCCCAACTATCTGCGCAAGGTGTTTGAGAACGGTATGGTCACCAGTACCACTGATTTTCAAGCGGTTCGGGCACGCGCAGCAATAAAAAGATCGGCAGGATTATGAGTGATGATCTGGTTGTACCGGCTTTTGGGATAGGTGCTGTGATAGGAGCTTTTATCGTTCTTCTCGTGGCAATTATGATCGCACAAGACGCAGAAGACCTGTATCACGACGATGTATGCTTCGTGGAATTTCAGCACGCTCCAGCCAGCGTAGATTCGTTAGAGATAGTGACTCGTAGACCTTATTGTGCAGAAAGGATATTCTAATGGATGATGGATTCACGCCAGGAATGTTTTGCGGTATTATCGTGGGTGCGCTGATATGTGGGATGATGGTCGCTGTGGCAAAGAACAACTCCATTATAGACTGGCAAGACAGATACTGTATTGAGAGACTGAACCACGCAGGCACCGGGTCAGATACGGTGTTCGTGCTCAAAGACGAACCCATCTGTTCTCGGGCGCTGGCACAATGACCGCACTGTGGAAGAACAGACAAGACGTTCGAAATGCCCGCCACCGGTTAGAGGGATTTGGTTGCAATGCTGGTGAAGAGGACATGGTCCAGATATTAAAAGATATTTGGGATCACCTAGAAGAAAGCGACGCTTCTGCTGAAGCAGCCGCAGCTGTAGTAGACGTAACCACACACTCACTGAATCTGTTCATGCTGCTAAGAGATGAGTACTTATGAGTACCCGCGCTAGGCTAGATCAGATAGAGAAGATGTATGATGAGGCAGGTAGCGAACAACACAAAGCCTACATGTGGCAGTACATCCCAACATTGGTTCATCTAGGTCGACAGCTATTAGACCGGATGGCCGAGCTTGAAAAAGAACTGAAGGATCGTGAAGATGAACTACGTTCTTTGAAAAATGATCCGTGAGCCTACAACAGTTAGGAGCACCAAAATGAAACGCAAAGGACCGGAAGTACCTCAGACGCGTCTGTCATTCGCACGCTTGGTTGTGCGCGTCATCGCAGGTTACAGTGTAGCAAAGGAATACGGCAGGCGACGACTAATTGACCCACCCGCCGAGACCGACGAAAACGAGTTTGCCGCTCTGTGCCAGCTCGAGGCGATCTACGGTCCAACGTACGCCGTACCACCTAAGGGATATGTGTGGACCAACAATATGCACACCACCATCGGGCTCCCCAAAAAGAAAGCCAATCCCAAGCAGCGGGCAGGCAAGAAGGTTCAGAAAGCGAGAAACAAGAAAAAATGAAAACAAAATACGCTGCGATTCAGGTGACCAAGAAAGCTACGATGTCGTTCGACAGAGTTCACGGCGAAGAGCCTGATACCGTTTACGACATACTGTACTTCTCCGATTATCCCGAAGTTACAGTGCCGGAAGTTGATCGCGCACGTTTGTTTCATTCGATCTCCGACGCTGAGGAGTATTGGGGTCTGTTCTTAAAAGACCCAGGTGTGCAAATTGCCAGGGTACTGGTACGACGTACTCTCGACTGGACAACGAAGGATCTTCCAAATTCGCCTCATGGCTGAGATGGACAGGAAGGGGGACGACCGATGTTAGTGGTAGTATTGGGGCTAGCAGGATACTTCGGCTTGGGTATAGGCATATTCAAACTCTGGACCACGATCTCTCCGCCAGTCCATCAAGTACGAAGTATAAGGTATTCTCAGCAAACTGACTGGTACTGTATCAACCACATCATGTTTCCACACGGTTCGGACATTACACTTGGAGTTGTCCCTGGACTTTGGATATGTCTCTTGGTGTGGCCGTTAGCTGTGAGCATGCGCATTGTGACCGAAACCGTCTACGTCATCATCAAGATCGGCATGCGTATCTCACACTGCGCTATTCCCAAAGAGTCTACACCGAAGAAGCTCAAGAACTCCGAACTGAAAGAAGCTGAACGTGAAGTAGAACAGATACTCAACGAAGGCAAGTAGTCATTCTTCCTAACAAGAGGTGTATCATGCGCAAACGACAGACGTATCGTAATCCGTTTCATCGCCTGCCCAAAGCCATCCATGTGGTTAGCAAGACAGGCAAGAAAGTGACAGTCGGTCCTACTGGTATACGGACAAAGCCTGGGACATTCTCAAAATCACGTATGATCAAATTCTGCAACTTCGACTCAGCCCTGCAGAGTGAACGCAGAACCAGAGAGAACATTGCCAAGGTTGAGCAACGACGCAAGTGGTTGGCACGCTCGAAGAAATCCAAAACGTCTGCCTGATTGGAGAAACTTCATGAGAGAACCGCACATACTAGGTGTTCACGATCCGAACACACTAGAGCAGCTGAACGAAGTCAACAAGTTCGCTATGAAAACTGCGCTGATGGCAGACGGCCACAGAGGCTACGGGATGCCCATAGGAGGCGTTGGGGCGTTCGACAACAAGGTATCGCCAGCATATGTAGGGTATGACATAGGCTGCGGTAACAACGCTGTCCTGCTCGACATGATGGGCTCCGATCTCGATGCTGAGTTAGTAGCAGACCTGATCACCAAGAACCTGGTCTTCGGCGCCGGAGGAGTAAACAATCATCCTCGTGCACCTAACTCACATCCTCTGTTTGACGACGATCGTTGGGACATCTTTCCTGACAATCACCGAGGGAAACTGCACAAGAAGGCGCGTGAGCAAATCGGCACCATCGGAGCCGGCAACCACTATGTCGACGTGTTCATCGACGAACTGGATCGCGTGTGGGTAGGAGCCCACTTCGGTTCTCGACGGTTCGGATACGACATCTGTTCCAACTTTCTAGCTCTCATTGTGGGATCAGAGTGGGGCGAACAAGTCAAGAAGGAGCAGGTCGGCACTGGATTAGTGTCATTGACTGATCCGATCGGGCGTGATTACTGGACAGCGATGACCTTGGCTGGTGAGTATGCACAAATCGGACGTAAGTGGGTAGTAGATCTGGTGGCTAAGTTGTTAGGTGCCAAGGTCTTAGACCACGTATACAATCACCACAACTATGCTTGGGTGGAGCACCTTTGGATGGAAGACACTCTCACCCCGATGCCGTGTGTGGTGATTCGCAAGGGCGCAACAGGCGCACGTCCTGGGCAACGTGGGTTTGTTGGTGGATCTATGTGTGACGTCTCCGTCATCCTTCAAGGTACTCCGTTTCCAAAGTCACCAGAGTACACGCATGAGATGTCGAAGGACGAAAAAGAGGACTCGCTAGCGATATTCAGTCGACAACAGCAGACGTTATTCTCGGCTGTACACGGAGCAGGTCGTGTGATGGGCAGGATGCAGGCTCTGGGCAAGCCTAACAAAGCCGAAGGGGGATGGAAACGTGAGCCGAAGGTAACTCAGGACATGATGGATCGGTCTGTCGCGGAAGCCGGTATAGTGCTGCGCGGCGGAGATCGTGACGAATCTCCACAGGTTTACCGAAGACTGTCGGATGTACTGGCTGCCCAAGGAGATACCATTCAAGTACTTCATACTCTCACGCCTAAGGTGGTCTGCATGGCACCGAAAGGAGGCCGCTAAGTATGTGTAAATTCGGAGAGTTAC
The DNA here is from genome assembly GCA_019038625.1 of Candidatus Latescibacterota bacterium. NCBI lineage: Bacteria > Pseudomonadati > Candidatus Latescibacterota > Candidatus Latescibacterota bacterium. Next base: position 4,541 of record JAHOYU010000117.1, read on the forward strand.
GCTCCTCCTGTGGAGCATGGGATCTGGATGCAGTAAAAAGTCTTCTTAACAGCTACTACTGCAATCCGATCCGACACGTATTAGATTTGGACATCGGCCACTGGCCTGCGGTTGAGGCTACAGACCAAGATAACACCCACTGTTTGTACGTAACAATCCGGAACGTCGCCAATCACACCCCGGCTAGTGATCTTATTGCACAGTTCAGTCTTACTCCTGTACCTGCTACAAGAGAGGTACTAATCAGCCATGACACGTATGTGACGACAAAATACCGACGCCTCGGTATCGGGAAAATACTGCTTGAAGCTAAGGCCAACATCGCCGTACATGCCAACTGTACTCTGCTTCTTGCCGCCGTCAATGAGCAGAACATACCGGAACACAGAGTCCTTGCGAACTTCTTTTGTCAAGGACAGGGCATATCCAGCTTTACCAAAGTCCATGAGTTCCGTTCGGTATACAGTCCTATGGGATTGTGGGCCTTCAACATAGATCAGGACAACATCAAGCTCAGCGGAAAGAGAGCGTAAGCATGACTGAGATAACCAAGTACAACCATCACGCCAGAGGTGATACCCACAAGATGTGGAACTTGGACTGGGTGTTGCCGGAGCTGAGAAAGGCCGTTCATTACGCGTACGACTGCACTCGAAAAAACCGAAAGACCAGCATTCCGTACGACGGCCCGAACGACATCGTTAGCTCTGTAGGAGCCGGAAGTCCTCCGCCGAAAGAACAGCTCACCCAAGAGCTGCTAGACTATCACGAGGAACGAGGACGCAGTGCGCTGGATGTAATCCTGTTGATAACCTTTCAGCTAGGATTTTCACAAGGAGAACGCAATCTAGAGAACCGGAATGGTCCCACAGCTCGACTGACGGATCTCATGGCCATGATTACAGAAGACGATGGCAAAGCTCTTGCAATTGTGAAAGCACTGTGGCACGCTCCGTACGGTCCTGACGACCGAGACACGTTGATCGCGCTGAAAAACGCTGCTGGACAGTTGCTAGGCAAGACCCCAGATGATCACGAAAAGGATGAGTACGCATATGTTGGATGGGACTTCACCAAGAAGTGTCTTATCCTGTCGAAAGATGGGGACTGACTATGGATTCTCAGATCATCTACAATCTCGACGAATGGGAGATGCAACAGTGAAAAGTCCGATGGACGATAATCCAGAACACTACACAGTCACCTACGTTGGCAAAGACCATGAGGGCGTAAAACGCCGTTGGTATATGCAGTTGCAACCGGACGAAGCGGGGCCGGATCTGTGGACGCTCACGCTTTCCGAAGCGCTCATCTTCCCGTTTCGGTGTGAAGCAGTAATGGCTGTGTTGTGTTTGGGTATCATGCAGCCTAAAGGCGTTTTCCGAGAAATTGATGTTTGTCCGATTGTACGAGGCGATTGGGCATTAACCGAAGATCTGTATCTTTCTGGAAAGGTAGAAAAGCCATGCAAACCTCCCCACCTAACGACACTCAAATAGTTCTAGAGTGGAACGATCCCGACAGAACGTTTGCACCTAAACGCTACGTGAAAGAAGCAGCAGGTAAGGGTTCGGGTCGCAAATGCTGTTGGACTAGCAACCTTCAAGAAGCCCAACGTTTTAAGGATAGTCGCCGTGCTATGACGTTTATCACAAGCCGCTCGGTGGAGGTCGGCAAGCCGACCAGGTGTATCAGCTTGGTAGAAGTAAAAGGCAAAAAGGGTATAACCTGGACAGAGCTGCGTCGAATATGAAAACCAAGAAAGAAGATGAACGGTATGTGCTGTGGTATTCGGAACGTCCGCATCTGGGACATCAAACTCCCGCAGCAGAGCGACTTTACCTGACGATAGGTGAGTTGTTTGCCGGCAATCGCGATGGTAGGGCGCTGAATAGGGCAATGAAGTACAACACACTAGCCGAAGCCCATGCCGCCATTGTTAATATGACCGTGTTTCGTATGAATCTCAACATGCCGCCTGTGTATCCGCTAATTTCAGTGGTTACAAGAAGCCAGTGGACTGAAGTTCGTTCAGTCTGCTGAGAGATAGGCGCCTTAGCTTAAGAGTGTCAATTCCGGAAGACTCCGCTGGGAAAGCACTCTGTCGTTGCAGAGGGTTGGTGGGTTCGAATCCCCCAGGCGCCGTATGTATAAACGAGAGGAGCACCATGCTATTACGTAAAATTGCCGCTGCGGTAATAGATGTTGCCGTAGTGAAACCTGTTAGACATAGTTGTGTAGTACGTCATAGAGGCACACCGCATCTTCCAGAAATGCGAAGCCGTTCTAACGAGGAACCAACCTTCAACAGAACCATTATCATCGACGACTCTATCACGTTGAAATCTGCATTACTCCGCCTGGGCTATTCTATAGTCAGTCCACGTCATAAGGTTTCGGCTCCGGAGATTTATCAAGGTGGTCGTCTAATGTTCCAAGCTGAGTGTGCACACGCTCATGAAGTAGAGACTTGGCAATGGCTCTCCAGCACTAACCAGGTGAAATTCAGGAGAACTGATGACCAGACGACAGTGTAATAGTTGTGGAGTGTGGAAAGACAACGCTCCGCCCTTAGATTTTGCTGAGACAGCTGAGTGGTCATGTCATGCCTGTGACCCAGAAAATACGTGGAACAGGTCACATCCTATTAATTCGACTGTAGGTTCTCCCGAAAAATTCCTGGCAAATCACGGCTACACAATGGAGTACATCCAGGCGAACGCCGTAATACATCACATAAATGCAATGCGGTACGCGGTTATTCGATCTGGTATACAAGTGTACGAGGGCACACATGCCGGAATCTGGCAATGGATACGCACAGGCGCCACGTTCAGGCCGAAGGCACAACCACGTGGAACTGCTACTAGGACCTTACCCAAGAAGCCGAAAGTAAAGAAAGGACGACTGTTGCGTCGTTCTCTTCAAGGCTTGAGTGCATTCGATAACGTCGACAACGAAGATCCTACTGTGGATTGGATGGATGATCACGGTTACATGGGATACTGATGCGGTAGGGAAGGGGCACCTAGTCACTAAGGGACAAACCCGATCCGATCTCCATCGGATGCTGTAGAGGGTTACAGCTACGGAGGTTCGAATCCTCCTCGCATCACGGGCGGCACCAACACTAAAATATGGTGAGACTTTAAGTCGTGTTTTGAGCACGTCGGATCGTTTCGAGAGTTCGAATCTCTCCCGCCCGTTTTTTCTTTTCTCCTGGAGGTTAACACATGCAGTACCTAACACGGCCGTATCGACACACAGTACAGCGAAGGAATACGATATTCGAAGCAGGGTGGCATCCTCGTCCTGTTATTCGGCATCTCAGAGCACCAGTAGGATGCAGTAACTATCGACTTGATGCAACGCACATACCCATCGCACACCGTGGAAGGGTGTTTGCCTCTAGCGATGAAACTGAGCGTCTGAACGATCTGGACAAACGTAATGCCTGGTTCCATTGCCGTAAGGTCACCACCAGTTCAGCAAACGGACTCGTCCCTGAAACGCAATTCTCGGCAAACAAAAATCGCGTAATGTTCTCGACAGCACGAGCAGGGTGTCTAGCATACCACAACGACGAAACTCATCAGATTTTGAGATACGTTGCTGGGAAGCACGATCTGAACTGCCGTGACAAGGTAGGCGCTTATACGTCTTTCGCTGTTGCAAGTTCAGCAGTGGCCACGACTGGTATTCCTGAACTTCAAAACATACCACGTGACAGGAACGACCCACTTTCGACTGAGCTGACGCAGTGGTTGAAGGAGGGTGTTCCTAGACTACGAGAACTCGTCAATACATATGTACGAATTCCGTGGTTGTTATTGAATCCCGATCCGGCTGCAAAAGAGTTTGCCAAGATTAAGAAGCCTTCGGCGCGGACACGAGTGATAGTCACAGACAGCCTGGGGTACGCCTTTCCTTACGACAATTTCCCTGAGCCGGAGCTACGAATAGGCTTGCCTGGGTCTGTGTGGTACCATCCTGGCTTGTACTGGTTCGTTAACGCCTTGATTCGTGAAGCAGCGTCATTGGGCTGTGCTCCCGGTGTGAGGCGGAAGGAACAAGCCGAAGAAATCCTAGAGTCCGTGCAGGGTTTCGATGTTGCAAAGATCATTGATGAACATGACTACAGTAAAGCGCTGGATGTCTGGTATGCTATGCGTCCTCATATCATGACGCAAGCACAAGAAAACAGTACGGATCAGACCGCCTGGCATTCACCAGCGTTGTGGAATATGGCGGTCCAGTGTTCTATCACTGCCTTTGAGAATATCATTCTCAAAGGAGGCTGGATTGCTACTGGACCCTCCTTACGCAAGAACTGGCGCCTAGAATATGCGATAAAAAGTGAGGATCACGCAGGCACGGCTATTGCGTGGGAGCCTTTAGTTCGGCTGCACGGCGGAAAAAAATGTCCAAAAGATCGTCCCGATCTGCGTACGAAGATAGAAGAGATTCACAACAACTTTAACACGAGATTGGAGGCTGCCTCATGGGCCTAGATATTTGGAGAATGCCGGCCGGCTATCTCGACAACACAGTCAATGAGCCTGTCGGTCGCAGCTCTCTACCTGACAACAAGAACAACACACAAGATCGAGTTAGGGTGTGCCGAGATCACATGGATAGAGCCCAGTCCGAGATAAACAGAACACTCCGGAAACTACCTGATCTATTCATTCATTTCAATGGCAAGCTAAGAATCGGTCCCGATCTGCATGTTGTCGGTGCAGATGACATAGCTGAGTTAGCCACTCAGTTACACGAGTACCTGGAAGACGAGTTCGCCCGACTTACCCCGAAGAAGGAAAAACCACAAAGAACAGAGTTCTTCAACTGTGGTATCCGAGAACCTCACTGGGATCGAGACTATTCACGAGGTGGACGTACCAGGAGACCTGCAGGATTTCAAACAGAAGAGAAACCCGCTAAATTCACACGACTATTACGCAGAGGTTTCGCATCCCTACTCGAAAGCAAGGAGTCAAAGTAGTATGAAACATGCCATCTTTATACCATCTGTTACCGTCGGTAACGATCCTGAGTTTTTCGCTGTTGATCAAGAAGGGAAGCCCGTCGCAGCATCTGCACTTCATATGTCAGATGTTCGTCGTGTAAAGAAGTCACGCACCGACGCCGCGTATGGCTACGATAACGTGTGTGTAGAGATCAACACACAGCATCGAATCTGTTTACAAGAGGCTAACGCCGAAGTTGGAAGAAACCTACGAGCCGCACTATATCATCT
>JAHOYU010000118.1 GCA_019038625.1 Candidatus Latescibacterota bacterium
GATGAATGCCGTCCGTGTGGCGCTGGAGCGGACTCCTCCCGAGCTTTCTGCGGACATCATTGACCGGGGAATCATCTTGACGGGAGGAGGTTCGCTCCTGGGAGGGATAGACATGCTTCTCAAGGAAGAGACCAATCTTCCGATCAACGTGGTTGAAGATCCTCTGACCTGTGTGGTACTCGGAACAGGGAAGATATTGAGTAACCTGCATGTTTATGAACGAATAATAATGAAGAGTAGCCGATTGTAAAAGATGCAGATAATCTCCTTTCTTTTTGAAAAACATCTCGATAAGACAGTGCTTGCCATTGCCATAATATTGTCGATACTGATGCTCTCAGCCGATGAGGACAGTCAGATCAACTCGGCAAGGGGGATCAGTTCGTTCCTCTTCTATCCTGTCAATCGCGTAAGCGCCTATTTCACGGATATGGAACAATTGAAAGAGGAGAACCTCAGGTTGAGGGAGCTGGCCGCGACCCTCCATCATGAAAGGGAGAGGTTGACCCAGTTCAGAGAGGAGAGGAATCGACTCAGGCAGCTGCTCGGGTTCAGGAAGGATTCGTTTTTCGACTTTATTCCATGTGAAGTCACGACCAGATCATCAAACAGATTTCATCATTCGGTCACGGTAGACCGCGGAAAGGGATCTGGTATAAAGGTGGGTATGGCTGTGGTCGGGTACAGGGGGCTGGTCGGCAGGGTCGTGCAGGTATTCGGTTCGTCATCACGCGTGCTTCTGCTCAATAACAAGTCGATTTCGGTGAGCTGCCTGGACAAGAGAAGCAGGGTGGTAGGTATGCTTAACTGGGAGAGAGGAAACCTGTTCAGGCTCGATTTCATCGGAAGGGAGGAGGATGTCCTCCAGGGTGATACTCTGATAACGAGCGGGTTTGGAAAGATACTTCCCAAGGGTTTTCCCGTAGGCACGGTGTTTCAGGTCGCCGAGGAGAAGACGGAACTCTCGAGGCGTGTCAGTGTGGTCAGCATGACCGATCTGAACACGCTGGAGGAGCTGTTTATCGTAGTCGGCGGCAGAGACTGGGACAGTGAGGATATATTTAACAGGCTGGATACCGTGAAGGATCCAGCAATGTGAGGTCGATAGCTTGAGTGTGATCAGGGCAATAGTAGCGGCGTTTGCCGTATTCATCCTCCAGGTGACGATCGTCCATCGCATGTCGGTATTGGGCGCCAGGCCCGATCTGATGCTTGTCCTCCTCGTAGTCCTTGTCCTGGACAGGAACCCGGTAATGGCCATAATCATCGGTTTCTCTCTTGGTTTTCTCCAGGATCTCGGGAATGCTTCTTTTCTCGGCATGAACGCTCTTGCCAAATCGTTGATAGGATATGGAATAGCAAGGTATGCTTCGGGATATCTTCCTGAAAGCACTTTCTTTAAAAGCCTGTTGATCCTTCTGGCAAGTCTCGTATCCAGTATTATCGTCCTGAATATTATGTCCACTTTCAATCCGCTTACAGTGCTGGTCTCTTTTTTCAGGCATTCCATCCTGTCGGCTATCTACTCGGCTCTGGCCGGAGTCGTCGTATTCCTGATACTGAAGCTGTTTCCTCGAAGGGTGGTCCGGTCCGTTGGCAGGTACTGATCGTCAGAGTGAATTTATCCTCGACCACAGGCGGAGGATCGTGCTGTTGCTGGTGATCGGCGTCATATCGATAATGACGGCGAGATTGTTCTATCTTCAGGTGATCCATCATGGGTATTACAACAGACTCGCCATAACAAACAGGATCCAGCGGGAACGGATGGTGGCACCCCGGGGGTTGATCAGAGCGTCTGATGGCTCCAAGCTGGTTGTCAATGTCCCCGTCTATCAGATCAGTCTTGTCCCGGGAAAGATCTCTGGAAGAGAGGACAGGCTGGATCTGGCCTGTGAGTGGTTGGGGATAGATAGCAAGAGTCTCTTCGCCAGCCTTGACGAGTGGAAGAAAAGATATCCTGATGGCAGAGAGATGCCGGTAGTTCAGTCCGCCGAAAAGGGACAGATCTCCATACTCATGGAGAATCGCTCACTTTTTCCATTTTTCAAGCTTGTGATGAAACACAGACGGCAGTATCCCGAAGGTAATCTGGCGACTCACATTCTGGGATATGTAGGCGAAGTGACTGACGAAGAGTTGAAGGATGACGACAGGTTCCGTCCTGGTGACCTCAAGGGAAGGACAGGCATTGAGTACAAGTACGACGAGCATCTTCGCGGCGACGCGGGGGTCAGGATCATCGAGATCAGTGCCGAAGGAATCAAGGTCGGTGAATATGACGGGATATCGCACGATGATGACTTCGATGAATTTGTTCAATCGCGGCCGCCCGTTCCGGGATGTGACCTATATTTAACGATAGATATAGATTTCCAGAGGATCCTGGAGAGAGAATTCAACTGTGACAAGGGTTGTGTGATAGCCATGGATCCATCAACAGGGGGTATCCTGGGTGCGGTGAGCAGGCCGTCATACGATCCCAACATATTTATGGGTGGTATCAGCGAAAAAGACTGGAACATGCTGCATGGAGATCCGGCTAAGCCTCTTTTCAACCGTGCCATACAGGCCACGTATCCTCCCGCTTCCACATTCAAGATGATCGTCTGTTATGGAGCTTTTTATTTCGATCTTGTAGCGAAGGGTGCTTTGCTCGAACCGTGCTATGGCGGACACCAGTTCGGTAACAGGTATTTCAGATGCTGGAAACCCGAAGGACATGGATATGCGAATATGTTCGATGCTATTGTCAACTCCTGTGATGTGTATTTTTACCAGATCGGAGAGAGGATGAACGCGGACCAGTTCGCCTATGCGGGACGGCTCTTTGGATTGGGAAGGAAAACCGGGATAGACCTGCCCAGCGAAGCCAGAGGGATTCTTCCCGATCATTCGTACTTCGACAGGCGGTTTGGAAAGAGAAAATGGACGAAAGGACATCTGCTCAATTACTCGATAGGTCAGGGTGAGGCACTCACAACACCGATACAGCTCTGTCAGATGGTCGCGATGATCGCGAATGGAGGAAAGAGGATCAAGCCCCATGTGGTCGACAGAGTGGTCGACACCGAAGGGGCCGAAGTCTACAGAAACGACAATACGGCTGTGCCGATCTCTCAGATGGATAATGAGATACTCAGGTTTATTCAGCGTTCGATGATAGCAGTCGTCTCGGGAGAACATGGGACGGGACGGGCGAGCCGCGTTCCTGGTTTAACAAGCGCCGGGAAGACGGGTACGGCCCAGAATTCGGGGGAAGACCATGCCCTGTTTGTGGTCTATGCTCCGGTCGAGAATCCCGAGATAGCTATTGCCATTATCATGGAAAACGCTGGTCATGGCGGAGCTGTGGCAGCCCCGATGGCAAGAAGGATTCTTGGAGCGTACTTCCATCCAGGGGCAGCATGGGATGGAAAATTCAGGTATGGTAAAACGGTAATTGCCGGGGCCGGCAGGTAGGAGAGACTGTGCCGATGTTGTTATACGGAGGCGGAGGAGAATCGGGTGGCTGAGAAGAACATGCGAAATATGGAATGGGGGATACTGATCCCCGGACTTATTCTGATCTGTATTGGACTTGCCAACCTGTACTCCGTGGGGCATGTGCCGGAAGAACTCCGGGAGACCTTTCAGTTGGGCAGTCGCGATTATTTTCATCGGCAGCTCATCTGGAGTGCGGTAGGGCTTGTAGTGATGGTCGTGGCGTTCGCCATTCCATTCCGTTACTATGAAGGAAGTGCCGTTATCTTCTACGGTGTATCTCTCATATCCCTCATCGTAGTTCTTCTGCTTGAGCCTCTGAAAGGGTCAAGCAGGTGGATAAGTGTCGGTTTCTTCAGGTTTCAGCCGAGCGAATTGATGAAGGTCGCGGTGATATTCACCCTTGCCAGATACCTGTCTGAGAAGAAGAACGATCCGAACAAGCTCAGAGTCATCTCTTTAGCTATACTGGTGGTCCTTGTCCCTTTCACTCTGATCCTGAAACAGCCCGATCTTGGTACGGCGCTTGTCTTCCCCGCGTTGCTCTTTCCGGTCCTGTACTGGAGAGGGTTGAACGAAGGAGTGATGATCCTGTTTCTCACTCCGGTGATCAGCGCGTTTCTTACCGTATTCAGTGAGAGTGCGATCTCCGATGGAACTTACCCCTTTCCATTGCTCCTGTTTTTTCTCATGATACTCGTTGTGGCATACAGGCGAAGGAAGCGACTGTTTCAGAGTCTGAGCCTGGTCGCTATTAATCTGGGTGTGATGTTTGTCATCCCGACTCTGATGAATACGCTCAAACCGTATCAGCAGAGGCGGATAATGGCTTTTTTAAGGCCGGAATCAGATATTCTGGGGATGGGATGGCAGGTATACCAGTCGAAAGTCGCGATAGGATCCGGAGGATTTGTGGGAAAGGGCTTTCTTCAGGGCACACAGAAGCTTCTCGCTTTTCTTCCCGAAAGACACAGTGATTTCGCTTTCTCGGTACTCGCAGAAGAGCGTGGTTTTGTAGGCGGGCTGGTAGTGTTGGTTCTTTTTTCCATGATCATAGCCAGGGGCTTTTATCTGGCCACGAAGGTAAAGAACAGATTCGCATCGATGGCAATAATCGGCATATGTTCCTATTTCACGTTTCATGTTATAGTCAACATCGGGATGACTATAGGGCTTGCTCCCGTTACGGGACTACCTCTTCCCTTTCTCAGTTACGGGGGAAGTTCCATGCTGGTAAGCTGTTTTCTGTTGGGTGTACTCTTGAATTTCGGATCCAGTTTTTATGAATACTGAGGAGGTCAGGATGAAGGACAGGATCTCAAGGGTCCTGGACCTCGCTGCCAGAACCGGCTTTGAATGTGAGGTGTACGGCGAATCGATCGAACGTTTCCAGGTGGAGGTGTACAGGGGGAAGGTAGAGACCATAGACAGGTCCAGTGATGAGGGAATGGGGATACGCCTGGTAACCGGCGGCAGGATGGGATACGCATTCACGAATGGCACGGATATGGAATCGATAGAGTTCGCGTTCGAGGAAGCGAAAAATAACGCGATCTGCAGTACCCTGGAGGATATCGATGTCCTGGCAGACGACCCCGGGGACCCGATACCGGATGGCCCGGTCTCGTTTTTTCTCGACAAAGGAAATTCGGCCGACAAGACAGAAAAAGTCATCGAGATGGAACAGGCGGCTATGGATTTTGACGGTACCATCGTGAATACCGAGGGCGCTGGTTATTCGGAAGTCTCAGGAGAAGTATTCATAGCGAGTACAAGAGGATTCGAACGGAGTGAAAAAAGAGGGCTCTGTTCATGTTCCATGTCTGCGGTGGCGAAAAAGGGCAGTGAGATCAGGAGTGGATGGCATTACTGCCAGTCTCCCGATGTCCGGCTCCTTGATTTCAATGCTACCGGCGTCGAGTCGGCAAAAAGAGCATTTTCTCTTCTCGACAGCAGGCCGATGCCTACCGGCAGATACCCGGTGATCTTCGACGGTTCGGCTTTCGTCGACATAATCTATTTTCTGGAACAGGCTCTGTCGGGGGAGATGGTCGTCAAGGGGACTACGGTCCTTGCGGGAAAATTGGGCCGGAAGATAGCGGCGGATATTCTTACACTTACCGATGACCCGATCCTTGAAGGGGGATGTTTCAACGCGAGGTTCGATGATGAAGGTGTGGCCAGGAACACGTATAGACTGATAGAAGGTGGAGTCCTGAGTGGTTTTCTGCACAACTCATGGACGGCCAGAAAATCGGGGCATCCGAATAGCGCCAACGCGGTCAGGGGCTCCTACAAGGACCTGCCATCTCCAGGAGCGTCAAACCTTTTCGTTCAACCGGGCGACAGGACCCTGGATGAAATGCTGGCAGATACAGACAGGGGCATATATATTCAAAGCGTTATGGGAATGCACACGGCCGATCCCATTTCAGGAGATTTTTCTGTTGGGATAGCGGGCCTTGGAATAGAAGGTGGAAAACGTAGCGGCGCAGTCTCGGAAATGACGATCAGCGGGAATATTCTTGATCTTCTCGGTGGTGTCGTGGAGGTAGGCAGGGAGATCGTCTTCATAGGGACATATGGAGCTCCTCCCGTACTTATCGAGGGGTTGAGCGTAAGCGGAACATAGGGAGGCAGGATGCATCCGATTCTTCTGGAGATCGGCAAGTTCAGGATTTATTCATACGGCTTTATGCTGGCGTTGAGTTTTTTCATCGGGATTCTTCTAGCGGCAAAGAGAGCCGAGAAGAAGGGTATTAATCCCGATGCGATCTATGATCTCAGCATAATACTGATTATCGCGGCCATCGTCGGATCGAGAGGACTCTATATCCTGACGCATCGTGATCACTTTTCAGGTATCCTCGATGTGATAGCGCTGTGGCAGGGAGGAGCCACCTATTATGGTGGTATGATCCTGGCTGTTGCCGGAGCTGCGGTATTTTTAAAAATCAAGAAAATATCCTTTCTCAAGGTTGCAGATATCTGTTCCCCTTCGATCGGTGTGGGAATATTTTTTACGAGAATCGGTTGTTTTCTCAGTGGTTGCTGTTTTGGGAAGCCGACAGAGTGTTCCATGGGGATGGTCTATCCTGACGGCAGTCCGGCCGGAAACACTTTTCACGCGATCCATATTCATCCGACCCAGATATACTCATCGTTCTACGGACTGGTCATATTCCTGGCAATTATCCTTCTGGAACGTAAGAAGTGGTTCGATGGATTTTCTTTCGGGGTCCTCCTGATCCTTTATGGTATTTCCCGTTTTATAGTGGACACTTTCAGGTTCTACGAGGAATCGGCTCATGTCTGGAAAGGACTTATCGATAATCAGTTGATCAGCATCGTGTTGATCGTCGGTGGAATCATCTTTCTCATAGTCCGCAGACGAATGGATGCGTCGATCGATCCTGTTTCGCGCGGATGAGATGCTGAATGACCGCAAGGTCGTTATTCTGACAGAGGGTGGTGTGTCTGGTGGGAGGTGGGTGTTGCTGTCGTTTATCTTTGATCTTCTGTTTCCCGGAAATTGTCTGGGTTGTGAGCGGAACCTGCGTGAGGCTGAAGGGCCGGTAAGATCCATACCAGGCGGGTGGCCCGAAAGTACATTTCATTTTTTCAACGAGCATTTTCATTATAACCGGTTCTGGAAATTCAGGCTGGATGCCACGGTCCTGTGCAGGGAGTGCTGGCTCAAACTGAAACCTGTTACAGTCAGGAACATGAATGTCGCTGATGGTGGGTTTTCGGTTGTTTCTCCTTTTGAGACGAATGATATGCTCCTCGAATTGATAAGGTTTCTGAAGTTCAGGGGTGGAATACCCGTTTCGGTCCCTCTCGGCTGGTGGATGGCCGACGCACTGAACCGTTTCCTCGAGTCTGGTGAGATCGCGTTGGGTGGTGGCCTGGTGTTGCTGCCTGTTCCACTGCATCGCAGAAGGATGCTGCAAAGGGGGTATAATCAGGCCGGATTACTTTCGATGGAAATCGGCAGGTTCCTGGGTATCCCCGTACTGGACGATTGTCTTGAGAGGGTGAGAAATACAGCGGCCCAGTCGAAACTTGCTGATGAGGACAGAGATGAGAATGTCGAAGGAGCATTCAGGCTTGTCTCCGACCCTCCTTCGACAGTGAAGACGATAGTCCTTGTGGATGACCTCTATACGACAGGCGCCACGATGAGAGCATGCCTGAAAGCTTTACAGTATTCTACAGACTCGCCGATAATCATACTTACAGCGGGGAGATCTCATGGTTCGGAGTAAGTTGGATCCACTGGAAGAAAATGGATTTTCTGTCTGCTGGTGGCTAAATAATAGGTTGAAGATGCCGGGCATGCTGTGTTTAGATACTCCTGTAGTTTTTTGTAGGTAAACAGGATGGGGAGGGAAAAGTGCTGGTAACCAATAAGGAATTGATGGATGCCGCCCGGGAAGGCGGGTATGCGGTCGGAGCCTTCAACATAAACAATATGGAGTTCGTCCAGGCTATCACGGATGTCGCTGAAAAGCTGAAAAGCCCCGCTATAATGGCTGTTTCCCAGGGTGCCATAAAATACGCTGGATTTCAGAACATCGTATCCCTGGTCAGGACTGCGGCTGAAACCATGGATATAAAAGTCTCCCTGCACCTCGACCACGGGAAAGATATGGATATAATCCGCACCTGTATCGATGGCGGGTTTACATCGATAATGATCGACGGGTCCGACCTTTCTTTCGATGAGAATATCGCGATAACAAAAAAAGTAGTCGAAATGGCCCGGCCTGAAGGAATATCGGTTGAGGGAGAACTCGGCAGGTTGGCAGGAGTAGAGGATCATGTGTCAGTCGCTGAAAAGGATGCGATATACACAGATCCTGACGAAGCAGTCGAATTTGTTGAAAAAACAGGTGTAGATTCCCTGGCGGTTGCTATCGGCACTTCACATGGCGCGTACAAGTTCAAGGCTGAAGCAAGGCTGGCTATGGACATCCTTTCGTCGATTGTGGAAAAAGTCGATGTTCCTCTCGTTCTTCATGGGGCCTCTGGAGTGAACCAGGCCCACGTGAGTATCGCGAACGAGTTCGGCGCGGCGCTGAAGGACACAAAGGGAGTCCCCGACGAGGCCATATCGGAAGCTGTAAGGCGCGGGATTTGCAAGGTCAACATCGATACGGATATGCGGATAGCCTTTACGGCATTTATCCGACAGTCGTTTTCGGAAAACCCCGGCGTTTTCGATCCAAGGAACTATCTCGGAGCGGCCAGGGACGCGATCAGGGAAGTAGTCATGTACAAGATGAGACTGTTCGGAAGCGAAGGCAAGGCTGTCTGACGCGACCCGAACGGAATTTATTCGAAGGAGGAACTGAAGTGGCGATCAATGTTGCGATCAACGGGTTTGGAAGGATCGGAAGGCTCGTATTCAGGGGCGCGATGAAGGACAAGCGCTTCAATGTCGTTGCTATCAACGATCTGACCGACGCAGAGACGCTCGCCCATCTTCTCAAATATGATTCGGTCCATGGTAAATACCCTGGAAAGATCAAGCTTCTAAAGTCCGGGGATATCAGTACGGACGGGAAGAGGGTCAAGGTGCTGGCCCAGAGAGATCCCGGCCTGCTGCCCTGGGAAAAACTCGATGTGGACGTGGTTATCGAGGCGACAGGACATTTCAGAAAACGTAAGGACGCGGCGCTTCACATCAAAGCGGGAGCAAAGAAAGTGATCATTTCGGCTCCTTCTCCCGATCCGGATATAATGATCGTCATAGGAGTCAACGATCATCTATATAGAAAATCAAGACATCATGTCGTATCGACTGCGTCCTGCACTACAAATTGCCTGGCGCCTGTCGCAAAGGTCCTCGATGACAAGTTCGGGATCGCCAACGGCCTCATGACCACGATCCACGCTGTTACGAACGACCAGGTCGTGCTTGATTTTCCTCATAAGGACCTGCGGCGGGGACGAGCCTGTGGTGTCTCAATGATACCGACAACGACCGGCGCAGCCGCTGCTGTTGGTGTGGTCATGCCGAAGTTAAAAGGAAAATTGAACGGATATGCCGTCAGGGTGCCGACTCCCGACGCGTCGATTGTGGATCTTACGGTGACTTTGAAAAAAGCAACGACAGTAGAAAAGTTAAATGCCGTGGTGAAAAAAGCTGCAGAAACGAAATTGAAGGACATTCTCGAATACTGCGAGGATCCGATCGTGTCGGTCGATGTCATCGGCAATCCCCATTCGTCGATATTCGACAGCCTTCTCACTATGGGTATCTCATCGAAGGTCTTCAAGATAGTGTCCTGGTATGATAATGAGTATGGTTACGCGATGAGGATGGTCGATATGATGAAGATCCTCATGAAATAGATTTTATGCGAGTTAAGTTCTCAGGGAGGCAAGGTTGAGGAAAAAGACACTCAAGGACATCGAATTAGACGGACGCAGACTTCTGATGAGAGTCGATTTCAATGTTCCGCTTGACAGTGATGGTGATGTGGCCGATGACACCAGGATCAGGGCTGCTCTTCCCAGTATCGAATACGCCGCGTCGCAAGGCGCGTCAATAGTGTTGATGTCTCATCTTGGACGGCCAAAAGGGCGAAAGGACACCACAAAGAGCCTGAAGGTGGTCGCCTATCATCTGGGAGAGATTACCAGCCATCCGGTGAAATTCGCGAACGACTGCATAGGTCCCGAAGTCGACGAGAAAGTATCGTCCCTCAAGCCTGGAGAGATCCTTCTCCTGGAGAATCTGAGATTCTATAACGAGGAGACTTCGAATGATCCGGTATTCTCTGAAAAACTCGCCGCTTATGGTGACGTTTTCGCGAACGATGCCTTCGGGACCGCTCACAGGGCCCATGCCTCCACCGAGGGGGTCTGCAGGTTCTTTGATGAAAAAGTGGCCGGATTACTCATGGAAAAGGAACTCGAGACTCTTGAACGCCTTCTCACTGAACCAGCGAGACCTTTTATAGCGGTCCTCGGTGGTGCCAAGGTATCCACGAAGATGGGACTTATAAGGAACCTTCTTGAGAAGGTAGACAGGATCATTATCGGTGGAGGAATGGCATTCACTTTCTTCAAGTCGGTCGGCCTGGAGATCGGAGATTCTCTGCTCGACGAGTCCTACATGGAGATGTGCCGGGAGGTAATGGAAATATCCGGGAAGAACAAGAAAAAACGGATATACCTGCCGGTGGATTGCGTAGTCGCGAATGATATTACAAGCGATTCTCAGCACAAGACAGTTTCGACCGGGGATATGCCCGAAGGGTGGTCCGGTGTGGATATCGGGGAATCGACCATCGAGGTATTTGTGAACGAGCTGAAGGAAGCTGGCACTATTTTCTGGAATGGTCCGATGGGGATCTTCGAGATACCGGAATATGCCAACGGGACCAGAATGATCGCGAGGGCTATCGTGGAAGCGACCGAAAAGGGTGCCATAAGTGTCGTCGGCGGGGGTGACAGTGTCGCCGCTCTGAACCAGATGCATATGCTGGACCGGATCTCCCATGTGTCGACCGGTGGTGGGGCCTCTTTGGAACTGCTTGAAGGAAAAGCACTTCCCGGCGTGGAAGCCTTGAGCGACAGGGATCTGTCCAAACAATCGGTCTAGAGAGGCAGGAAATGCGAAGGAAGATAATCGCCGGAAACTGGAAGATGAACCTCGATCATCACGAGGGAGCTGTTCTTGCGTCCGCAATCGCGGCCGGAGTAAAAGGTAAGGAAGGGTTGCCGGAGGTGGTCCTTATTCCGTCCTTTACTACTTTGCCGGCTGTGGCTGGTGAGTTGGAGGGTTCGGAGATCCTGACCGGAGCCCAGGACATGTGGTATGAGAAGGCGGGAGCGTTTACCGGTGAAGTATCGGCTGAGATGCTTTCCTCTCTCGGTTGCAGATATGTACTCGTAGGTCATTCAGAACGAAGACATGTTATCGGCGAGGAGGCCGGGCTCCTTGCGGACAAACTGCGTGCCGTGCTGGACGGAGGACTTTCTCCGATCTATTGTGTCGGCGAACTTCTTGAAGAACGGGAAGCAGGGAAAGCGGAAAGTGTCGTGGAAGAACAGTTGAGAAGTGTTCTTTCGGGCGTAAGCAAGGGAGAGATGTCAGGAGTGGTCCTGGCGTATGAACCGGTCTGGGCGATCGGTACAGGCAAGACAGCGACACCTGAGGACGCCTCTTCAATGCATGGTCATATCAGAAATGTACTTTCGCGCATCTTTGACGCGGGTACGGCCGATGAGACTGTAGTCCTTTACGGTGGAAGTGTAAAACCGGAGAATGCCACCGACCTGATGTCAGATCCGGATATAGATGGTGCGCTGGTAGGTGGGGCCTCATTGAAGGCCGACTCGTTCCTGGGTATCATATTATACAGGGCCATATGATTATTTTGTTTGACTGGCACCATATTTTTCATTAAACTTCTCTTTTGGGGCTTTAAAGATTGGTGAAAAATGCTGTTTAACATCTTTGTTGTCATACATGTAGTCGCTTCTTTCCTGTTGATCCTGGTAGTGCTGATGCAGTCCAGCAAGGGCGGCGGACTATCCGGAGCTTTCGGTGGCGGTGGTGGCCAGGCGATTATGGGTGGTCGAGAGACTGCGACTTTCCTTAGCAGGTTTACAACCTATCTTGCAGTAATATTCATGGTTACATCGCTTTCTCTCGCTTTTCTATCGGCTGGCAGGGGAGGCGCTGAGACGGAAAGCGCCCTCAGGAAGGCCGCTCAGCAGGAGCAGTGGGGCGGAATCATCCCTGAAGAACAGAAGAATGTCGACGACCTGCTCGAATCGATCCCCGAACCGGGTGCGGCTGAGGATGCTTCGAGTGACCAGCAGCCAGCAGAGCAGGGTACTGAGTAGATGACCGGACTTGTTTTGCCGAGGTGGTGGAACTGGTAGACACGCTACTTTGAGGGGGTAGTGGGCGAAAGCCTGTGCGGGTTCGAGTCCCGCTCTCGGCATAAAAAAAAGCCTTTCGGGGCTTTTTTTTCGTCTACACGACTATTGCATGAAAAAACTCTTTACTTAAAGCCCACGCTGAATTACGCTCGGCTCCGTTCGTAATAGAAGTTGTTGAAGGAAAAGGATATGGAAAACTTCATAAATGGTAATATCGAAATGCTGGTCCTGACTTCCACGATCCTCTCTGTGGTGGCTGTCATCACCGTGATGGTCCTTCTTCTGGAAGTAAGGAAGATGCGAAAACCGTTCATCGAAATGGCGGACCTTTATACTGATATCGGCACGGAAAAGGCGCTCGAAAAACTGCTCAAGGGAGTCGATGAGAACAGGGAATTCATGCGCAGTCAGAGCGAGGATATCAAAATGATCCTGGCGCGGATCGACAAGTGCTACAGTGGCACTGGTATAGTCAAATACAATGCTTTTGAAGATATTGGCGGTATGCAGAGTTATTCTCTCTGTATACTTACCAGTCACAGGAACGGAGTGATCCTCACAAATCTCGTGGGCAGGAATTCGACCAGGGGTTATGCTCTTGAAGTGAAAGAGGGATCTCCATCGAGGGAACTGAGCGAGGAGGAGAAGGAATCTCTGAAATATGCCCTGCGTTCGCTGGGCGAAAAATGATTTTCTGATCGCGTCCGCTTAATTTTCTTTTCCGTTATTCTCCGAATATTTTTCAAGTATCCTTTTCTCTGTCTCAGTCAGGTTTTCGTATCCCTTTTCCGATATCTTGTCGAGGATCGAGTCCACTTTTCCGGCATCTTCCGGTTTGACAGTGTCCGATCCGGTATCGTTGTCGAGACTGATCTTGAAGGGTATTTTCTTCCACAATCGTGAGAGGCTTTCAAACGCGCGTCCACTTCGATGGTCCGTCTTGAGGTAGATGAGTCCGGCTGCCATACCTCCCAGGTGAGCGAAATGCGCGATCCCGTCTCCCCCGGACAGTCCTGAAAGAAACTCGATCCCGCCCAGGATGATGACCAGCGTCCTTGCCCTTACCGGGATGATTCCCCAGACGTATATCTGGTTGTACGGGAAAAGGATGCCGTAGGCCAGCAGTATGCCGTAACCGGCCCCGGAAGCACCTATTACGGGCACGTTGAATGAAAATATAAAGCTGAACAGGGCAGCCCCTAATCCGCAGATGAAGTAATACTGAAGAAATTTGCGTCCGCCCCAGACCTGTTCCAGAGTCGATCCGAACATCCAGATGATAAGCATATTGAAGAAGAGGTGAAACAGACCCCCGTGCAGGAACATATAAGTGACGATCTGCCAGACAAAGCCTCTCTCGAAGACAAGCCGTGGGAATAGAGCGAAAAACGCCTGAAACGGGGTCCGTATGAGAAGCATCTGCAATACGAATACGAGTACGTTGATAACAATGATAATGGATACAACGCTGCCACTGAGAAGGCTGGAAAGTGGATTCTTTCTGAAGTGGTCCTGCATCTTCGGCTCCGTTTCTTTTTCCCCGGAATATATTCCTGAGTCTTGCAGGATAATAACCCATTGCATCCGGGCTGGCAAGCATTACGAGTCGGTGCTGCATCACCCCAGATGGTGGCAGAGCAAGACAATGCGTACCATGTGGGCGAGTGTTTTCATCTCGACTTTGATCTGTCGAATATGGTAGCATCAAGTCATGGAGTCTTTTGATAAAGAGGTGTAGGTTTGACAAGAACAGGTATTTTACTGGCAGCCGCTCTCCTGTTGGTTGTAACTGGCGCGAACGCGGGGATGATAATAGTCGATCTCGATGGCGGCGGGGATTATACATCCATTCAGGAAGCTTTTGACAACGCAGTCACCGGTGATTTTATCCAGGTGAATGCCGGGACTTACTATGAGAGTGACATCACTCTTGATGGCAAGGACCTTGTGATCATGTACGGGGACGATATCCCCATAATAAAGTCTTCAGTCGAGGGTTCCGGAACAGGTTTTATACTCCGCAATATCACATCTGACACATGGCTGTTCGCTCTTGATTTCGAGTCGTTCGAAACAGCCATCCTGATCGAGAACGGATCCCCCATGATCAATTATTGTTCGATAAGGGGTTGTTCCACCGGGATCAGCGTCACAGGCGTATCCGGCTCGCCCGAACTGTCTTTTAACCTGATAGAGGATTTCACGACGGCTATCAGCGTATCGGGAGGCAGTTTGATCTCTATCTCCAACCATACGATAGCCGAGGGAGTCATTGGAATCTCGGCCTCGGCTGGAGTTCTTTCCGTCGACAAGAACATCATCTACAGGTGTACAACAGGGGTAGAATGTGGAGGCGGAGTCATGACCTTGGCATGCAACGATTTCTGGGAAAACACAGTCGATTTTTCCGGTTGCGTGGCAGGTCCGACAGATTTTTTCCAGATGCCGATGTTCTGTTACGAGGCGGGGAGCTCTCCCGCGCCTTATTATCTGCATATAGATTCTCCATGCTGGAGCGGAAACAGTCCCTGCGGAGAGAGTGTGGGAGCTTTCACTGCTTCCCATGGATGTGAGGGAGTAGCGACAGGAAAGGCTTCCTGGGGACAGATAAAGCAGATGTACTCACAATAATAGTTTGCGCGAGTATCCCGGTTCATGCAAAGGAGTTCCCGGATGAAGCGGTGTTTGCCCGTTATTTCCATAACCCTTCTGATTATTATTATCCTGCCTTTTTTTTCTGTTCATGAAAGCTTGTCTGCTGCCGGCAGAAAAGTGCCTGGTCGTGTGGAAGCGGTCTTCTATAACGGCAGGATATACACTTTCGATGGAAAAATGTCGGTCGTCGGGGCTTTAGCCGTATCGGGAGGCAGAATAGCTGCAGTCGGAAAGGACGAGGACATTCTGGGCCTGTCGCATCCCGGCACAGTGAAGTACGATTTAAAGGGGAGGACGGTCATTCCGGGGCTTGTAGACGCCCATGCGCATTTTTCAGGTTTTGCTGTCAGTCGTTCATGGCTTGACCTGGTCGGCACCGTTTCTCTCGATGAGATCGTGCGTCTGGTCGATGCCAGGGCCGGAGCAGCAATTCCTGGAGAATGGATCCAGGGCCGTGGTTGGGATCAGAATGACTGGGAAACAGGTGTTTTTCCGTCCCGCAGGGATATAGACGGTGTCTGTCCGGAGAATCCTGCCATTCTGATCAGGGTCTGCGGACATGCCGCGCTTGTCAATACCGTAGCACTGAAGATGGCGGGGATCGATTCGTCGACACCTGATCCAATGGGGGGAAAGATAAAGAAAGATGAAAAGGGTGATCCGACAGGAATACTGATCGACGAAGCTATAACTCTTGTCAGGGACCTCGTTCCTGAACCAGGGCGCGATAAGAAAAAGGATCTGATCAGAGATGCCTCACAGGCATGTCTTGCGGTGGGCCTGACCGGAGTGCACGATATGGGGATAGGCAGTCAAACTGCCTCGATCTATATGGATCTGTACAGGGATGAGGAACTGCCGATCCGCCTGACCGCTTACTATGATTCTGATGCTGCTGATATCGACAGCCTGATAGATGCAGGCCTGATAAAAGATTTTGCAGATGGTCGTTTCGAAGTAGTCGGAGTGAAGTTTTATATGGACGGGTCGCTCGGAGCCAGGAGCGCCGCTCTTCTCGACGATTATTCTGACGATCCAGGTAACAGGGGCATGCTTGTGCTCGATGAAGTCGAGATGATGAAGCGGATTCTTGATTGCGCACGCAGAGATATCCCCGTTTCCGTACATGCGATCGGGGATAGAGGGAACAGGACGATCCTGGATATACTTGAAAAAGTGAATGGTCTTTCAGGAAAGACAGGTCTTCGCCACAGGATCGAGCACGCCCAGATCCTGAATCCTGATGATATTCCGAGGTTCATGCAGATCGGCGTCATTCCGTCGATGCAGTTTACTCATTGTACTTCCGATATGCCCTGGGCCGGTGACAGACTCGGAGATGAGAGGCTGGTCGGAGCGTACGCCTGGAGATCGTTGATGAATACGGGTTGCTGCATACCTGGAGGTTCGGATTTTCCAGTAGAATCAATCGATCCTCTTCTTGGAATATATGCAGCGGTGACAAGGGCGGACCTGGAAGGCAATCCCGCGGGAGGATGGTTTCCCGGACAATGTCTCACCGTGGAGGAAGCTGTCAGATCGTTTACGATCTATGCTGCCCGCGCAGTCGATCAGAAAAATGACAGGGGAACGTTAGAAGCTGGCAAGTTTGCCGACTTTGTGGTCCTTTCGAGCGATATCATGAATGTTGCCCCGGATGATATTCCTTCAATAGATATCGTTGCTACTATCATAGGTGGAACAGTCGAGTACAAAAGCGACCTTTTTTCAGCTCAGGATGCTACCGGATCTCCCTGATATCGACACGCCCATCATTTGTACGGATGCGAATGCGACCTTTCCCGCTGCCCAACTTGCCGGACATCCAGTTCTTTCCCTTTCGCACGTCATCCGAAGTCGACAGGTCCGCGCGGATCCTGCCATCCTCCACATCTATAGAAAATACTGCCGATATACCTTCCTGAAGACTGACGCATATATCACCGTCATCAGTTCTCACGTCCATATCGAGCGCATCTGTTTTGAGAAGCTCGATATCGATATCGCCGTCATTCGCCTGTACGTTGAGTGTGTTCACTTTGAGCCTGAAGAGATCTATGTTGCCGTCGTCCCCTCTGATATCAAACGCGCCCTCGGAATTACGGATATTGATTTCACTGTCCTCGGCACGGATCAGACATTCGGACACCCTGACTCTGTCCAGATCCAGTCTGGCGTCGTCGCATGTGACATCGAGTCTTCCTTCGAATTCTTCGATATTGAGGTCTCCGTCTTCAAACCTGATCCTGATCCTTTCCGCCTTGATGTCAATAAGCGTGATATCTCCATCATCGGCAGCTATCTCGATATTTTCTCTCCATCCTTCGATGTCTATTTCCCCGTCATCCCCTGTTATGTCAAGATTAATATAATCTGGTGCGCTTATCGTGTAAGAGTACTCTCTGACATTGAATATCTGAAAACCAATAGTGCCGGTGCTCTTTTCTTTTCCGATGACAGTCACAAAGTTATTCTTTTTCTTGAATTCAACGGCAAAATCCCTTTTGCCGGCGCCCAGTATTTTGAATTCGGCATAATAATGTACTTCTATCTCGATCTCGTCCCGGTCCCATTTTCTGATCGTGACACTACCGTCTCCGCTCTTCAATCGAAGACCGTCACCTCTGGAGACCTCAAAAGTCTCCTTGTAGTCTTTTTTTATCTCCCGGGCTCCGGCGGTCCCGCTTGAAAAACATAGTATAGAGAATACAATCAGAATAATAAAAATACGTTTCATTACACTTCACCTCCGTAGCAATATTACGAGTCGCCCGACAATAAGTTTCAATGTTCGATCTCATCCATGATCAAACTGAAAGGCATTCCGCAGTTTTCAAGCATTTTCCGTCGAACCCTTTTCCTCGGATATCTTTCGCCTCTTACGGTCGATGCCTGCCTGACCATCTCATCGGCCATTATTGTAGCGATTCCCGGCAGGGCGGCCGAAGGCAGAGATGCAGCGATGGAGACTTTGTACATTGCCTCGTCGACAGGGATGTCAAGGGTGGAGGCGATAAAGTCAGTGGCAGAATCGACAGTGAACGATCCTGAGTGAAGCCTGAAGACCACTATCATCATTGTGAGGTCGTCGATCTTGTTTTCAAGATGGATCTTTCTTATCTTCATCTTCATCCCGCTCGCAATGGATGACAATTCCTTGAGATTATGTATTTTCCAGCATGTAAAGAAAAGTTCGCTGGACAGGAGTCTCAAGGCAGGGGTGCCGTTTGAGCAGAGCTGTCTTCCTGCCTCCCACACAGCGGAGGAAACGCCGTAAAGTTCATATACCATGTATGGGGTCGAGGTCCTTTCCGCTCCCCTTGCGGCGAAGATGGAACGGGTACATGGTCCGTCAGAAAATAACTCCGGCCCTGGTGAATATATATCGACATTCCTTCGATCCGGTATGACAAGGTATGGATTTGCAGGCAGTATCTCATGAAGGGGGGGCGGAGTGCGACGGAGCAGACTGAAAGGGGTCTTGCCGATCGGTCCGAATGTCTTTTTCGAGTCCAGGCTGGCTTCAATCGAATCAAGAACGGCCCTGATCCCGGAATCAGGAGACATGGAGTGTTCTGATTCTCTTAATTCAGGGTTCCGTTCGATGGAATTGATCTGGGATCTGTATTTTCTTATCGACTTTTCGGCCTCGGTAGAGCTTTTCTCCAACTCAATATCGATCTGTTCGGAATATCTGTAGATGTCGGACAGGACTTCTGTGCCTAGAATAAATCGTCCACGAGATCTTTCAAGGAGATCATGGATGAGGTATTCGTGAAATGATTCTATGCTTTCCATCGCGACGGCTAACGAAGAAGGGACCCTGCCGTATCTATCCCTGATCATCTTGCGGATATTGCCCGTATCATCGAGAATGGAACGTGTTGAGAATGCGGCAGGACCGATCACTATCTCCGCCGGGTTATCGAGCAGCAGGACAGCGTTGGAGATAAGTCCGGGAATCCTGGACAATCTTTTGCTGTAATCCTCGAATTCCTGATCGGATGCCCTGGTGTGTCTGGATGGTATAAGGTAAATGGCCTCTTCAAGCATCCATGTATAGATAAGAGGGTTTGTCCTGAAGAGCTGAAGTTCCTCCAGAGCATAAGCTTCCCCCTGAAGCCATCTGATCAACATTGTTGATTCATCAAGCCTGTTGTCGTCAAAATGGTTTGCCGGCAGGGTCGAGATTCCCTTGAGAATAGCGTCGATCTTTTCGATGGATCGATCGATCTCCTGGCTGGAGAAGGTGAAAAGACGGGAATCGGAACCGGTGATTCCCAACCTCGAACTCCTGAGCGGATGAAGGTGGGAATGGAGTGAGACCGATTCTTCGATGAGAGAGTCAAGTGCTGACAGGCTGCCCTGAAAATCTTCCTTTTTCGTGCAGGAGAGAGACATTGATATTACAGTCAGTACGGATAACAATGTCGATACAATTATTGTAGGGGTAAATTTGAAAGTCACCTTTTCCTGAATATTGTTTCCTGATCTCTTCATACTGGTTATATAACGGCTTGAAGCCCGTATGTAAATAGATTTTAAGGGCGGTTTTTCTTGATGATGCAGCCCGCTTGATTTACGATTGGTGACAACATTACCGATGGAGCAGGAATTGGTGAAAATAAACAGGATCTCGAACCTCATAAGTCACAAGCTGGCAATAGTTGTAATATCGACGCTTTTCGCCGCTACCGTTTTCGGTTGGTTGCTCGGTGAAGTGTTTCCGCCTGACTTCCAGACGGAACTTGAGAAATACAACGTGGAATGGGGCGAATTCTCCGTCAGGTTGTCGATTCTTCTCCGTCTTTATGACCCATTTCACTCGTTCTGGTACACATCTGTCCTTTTGCTTTTCTTCATCGTTCTTCTGCTTTGCATAGTCACAAGGGCGAGGCAGTTTGTGAAAAGGTCATTGATCGTATCGCCGCCGGATGACCGGGAGCTGATCCTGCGGGGGAATGAAAAGAGAGTGGTGGAATGGCTCGTCCCTCTCGGTACGAGTGAGGATGCCAGGGATCCGCTCGTTCATTTTACAAGGAAGCATGAGAATACGGGAACCATAGATGATGAGAGTCTGGTCGATCTGACCAGGGATGTAATGGATGTGTTCAAGGGCAGAAAGTATAAGGTTGCCAGCGAGATACGGCCCGGACTCGTTCTGTTCAGGGCAGTATCCGGACGCTGGAGGTTCATAGGCAATCTCGTTTTTCATGCCGGGTTGCTGTTGATCACAGCTGGAGGAA
This sequence comes from Candidatus Latescibacterota bacterium, assembly GCA_019038625.1. Lineage (NCBI taxonomy): Bacteria > Pseudomonadati > Candidatus Latescibacterota > Candidatus Latescibacterota bacterium. The sequence continues at coordinate 20,289 of JAHOYU010000118.1, forward strand.
TGATCGGGAGTCTCATGGGCGATTCAGCGTTCTTTCAGGGTGGACGAGGCGAGATCATCCCTCTGCCGGGTGGCGATGCGTTTGTGAGGGTCGATGAATTCCGGATCATCATGGGGCGTGATGGTGGGATCAGCGACTATATTTCGACGCTATCTATCATCGACAGTACGGGTACTGTCATCAAGGCCGGGGAGATAGAAGTCAACAAACCCATGAAGCACGGTCCTGTAAATATCTACCAGAGCTCATATTCGATCGGAGAGGGATTTGCATGGGTGGATATCGAATATCGGGCCGGCGGATCGAATATTTCCAGGGATCTCAGACTCAGGCCGGGGGAGAAGGCTCTTCTGTCTGATTCGGTATGGAGCATAATTCCGGGAAGGTTTTTCCCCGACTTCAGGATGGGAAGCAGGGGTCCGTATTCGGCCAGTGCCACGATGACGAATCCCGCGGTGACGGTACATATAGTATCTTCCGCGGATACAGTGTCGGGGTATCTGTTCCTGAGATATCCGCAGTTCAATACGAATTTTGGTAGCGAGATCCTTCTTTCAGTGAAGGATATTGAACCCGAGTATCTTACCGGTCTGGAAGTGAGTGTCAACCCTGGTACAGGCGCAATGTTGGCAGGAATGTTTCTGTCAGCGGTGGGGCTCATTCTTCTGTACGCGATGAGTTTTCGTGTCATCTCCGGATTTCTTGACCGGGAAAGACTTGTTTTCTCCATGGGTAAAATGAAAATGGCCGTCAGTTCGAGAACCGAGATGAGGATGATAGATAGACAGATCCGTGAACGGGTGGTTAGTCTCATCGGGGATATGACTGATAAATGACTGAACCATTGATGCGCCAGGGAACCGGAAAGGCGGGGGAAATTGACTGACATGCTTGACATAAGACTTTTCTGGATCGGGTTCTGGGTCTACCTTGCATCATTCATATTTTTTACTGCATATTCGGCTTCGAAAAAAAGACCTGCTGGAATAATAGCGATGGGGCTGTTCATAGCGGCTCTTGTTCTGAACACCGCGGCCCTGATCGTGAGGTGGATCGTAAGTTCTCATCCTCCGATGGCGACGATGTACGAGTATTCATTGATACTAGCCTGGGTAGTCGGGTTGCTTTTTCTCTACCTCACGGCGAAGTTCAGGAAGATCGGATTGGGGGTTGTGATATCCCCGATCCTGATAATGGTACTGGTCATAGCGTCGATGCTTCCAAAGCGCGCGTCAGCCCTGATGCCGGCTCTGCAGAGTTACTGGTTCTATATACATGTCTCTCTTGCGGCGATATCGGAGGGAGCATTCATCTTTGCCGCGGGTGCAGGCATCCTGTACCTGATGAGAAAGGAGTCATCCGGCAAAGCCAGCATCCTTCCTTCCAGGGAGCTTGCCGGGGAACTGGTCTCTCGCGGAATCAGGATTGGCTATCCACTGTTTACGATCGGTGCCCTTTTCGCGGGCGCCATCTGGGCTCATTATGCCTGGGGCAGATTCTGGAGCTGGGACCCGAAAGAGACCGGCGCTCTGGTAATATGGTTGTTTTACACTCTGGTCCTTCATCAGGAAGTGCGAGGCAGATGGAAGGAAAAGACTCTGGCGATCATGTCGATAGTAGGGCTGCTGATAATCCTGCTTTCTTTCCTGGGAAACCTTTTTCTTGGAGGACTTCACGCCTATATCTGATCTGCAGCCTGTCTGATCGAAGTTAATTCTGTCGTTTTCAGTATCTCAGGAGTATCACTTTCCCTGATATCCTTTTCTTTCCGACATTGCAGCGGATGAAATATATGCCGCCGGCTGCCATATTGCCCGAGTCATTCCTGCCGTCCCATATGAACGGATAGACACCACTTTCGAAATGGCCCGATGACAGCCTTCTGATGATCCGCCCTTTCACGTCATAGACACGAAGGTAGATGTCGGATGGTATGGGGATCTTCATCGATATTCTCACATCGCCTGCCGAAGGATTAGGGGCGATGTCCATGAACAGGGACAGGTCCCCGATATCCGGGCCTTCTTCCCCCTCTCCATCCTCGACCCCCGTTCCGTTGGGAATCAGGGTGTTGTAGTATATCTCTTCGTTTCCATCCCTGGTATCCTTCCATGCGGCATGCAGCGTACCATCCGCCTCAGCCGCCAGTGTGCAGAGAGATGCCATCGATCCGGTATCCGAAAGGCGGACGGGCGGGGACCAGGACTGGTAGTCCCAGACCGAATAAAATACACCGGCATTTGAGGCAGAGGGAGAATTGCCCCAGTAGATCAGGTGGAGTTTTCCCTCGCTGGCTGCCAGGCTCGGATGGTAATGAGTATATGACCCGATAGTCAGCTGACTTTCAGTGGCCCAGCCCTCCGTGCTTCTGATGTTGTAGTATATCTGTTCGTAGATTTCTCTTTTGTCGATCCAGGCTACAAATACCGTCCCGCTGTCATCGACAATTATATTGGGCCGCATGGCATCAGCGGCGGGCCCCGATGCGATCTCCTCTTCGGACCAGGATGAAGTCTTCGACCTGTAGGCGATCCTTCCCTCAGCCGTTTCGTCGGGATCGACTCTCGTATCCCACCAGGCGACATGAACAGTCCCGTCCGGTCCCACAGCCACAGTAGGGACCATGCTCATGCCCGATTCGATAAAGGATATCTGTTCGGGCGGAGACCATGTGAATACATCTCGCGACCTGTAAATGACCTGCAGGTACCCGTTGACCTCCTCCTGATAGACCAGGTGCAGGGTCAACCCGTCTGTTGCCAGGCATGACGCATAGGAATCTCCCGGTGTCATGGAGACCCTGTCAGGCATACTCCATGAGCCGTCCCAGATCATGTGGTAGATCTCCTTGTTACCTTCTGACAGGTCGTTATAGACCAGATGGACCCTTCCAAGGTCATCGACTGCAAGGACCGGGCGTTTTGAATCTGCGTCTGTGAATGTAAGCCTTTCTTCGGTCGACCAGACACCACTCGATCTGTATCTGTGATAGATCTCAAAATTTCTGTCACGGTAGTCTGCCCAGACGACATGGACAGCCCCATCATGATCGATAGCGATGAACTTGCCATTGTTGGGAGGGGGGAAGGATATGTCCGGATCGTCGGACAACCTTATATCATCCTGCCAGCCTTCCAGCGCTGTCACCACTTCGGGAAGAAAAACGAGCAAACCGGCAAGGCCGATCGACACTGATATCATTTTCAGGATAGCCCGTCTTGTTTTCAAAGTAGCAGATCCTCTCTCCAGCCTGTATCCGGACAACTTGGGACGCATGAAATTCTTCCCGAATATGTTCGTCCTCTCCTATAATGATACAGGCACAGAGGGCCAAGTGCAAATCCAAAACCGTTTCTTCTCTCCATAACTTGTTGTCTGGCATGGGAAATGCGTGAAAAGAGACGGATTATTATATTCGGGAAGAGTGAAGGAGACGGATATGTCTGTTCCCAGGTTATTTGTGTATCTTTCTGTTGTTATAATTGCAGTTATGAGTGGATGCGGTAATAGTGAGGACAGTGGTGTGCGGATGGATGGAGATTCGGCTGTGGAAGGATCGTTACCGGTCAATCAGGGGGGTCGGCTGGTAATCGGTATGCAACAGGAACCGGAGATCCTCAACGAAGCTGTAAACTCGATGGTCGTCGGAATCTATGTATGCAACATGATATTCAGCAAATTTGTCAAACATGATGACAATATGAAGCTGATTCCCGACCTCATAACGGAGATCCCCACGGTTGAAAATGGTGGGATATCGAAAGATCATCTCACTTATACCTACCATCTCCGGGATGACGCATTCTGGCATGACGGTCTGCCGGTCACCTCTGGTGATGTAGAGTTCAGCTGGCGGTTGATGATGCATCCCGACATCAATGTGGAGACAAGACAGGGTTGGGATATTGTCGAGAGCGTAGAGACTCCCGATCCTCAGACTGTTATTTTCCATCTAGGCGAAGTCTACGCCAACTTCACTGGAGATTGTTTCTATGACGAGTCGGTAATGCCGAAGCATCTTCTTGAAGGAGACCTCGGGCCTGATTTTCAGGCACTGCCCTTTCACCGGCATCCGACAGGTTCGGGGCCGTTTATCTTTCATGAATGGGTGTCGGGGTCACACCTGACAGTAAAAGCCAATAAGGATTACTATGGGGAGGGGCCGTATCTTGACGAGATTGTCATCGTTTTTATTCCAGATGGCAATTCACTTCTCCTGCAGCTTGAGACGGGGTCGGTCATGGGGATAGATAACGCCCCGAACATGTTGCTCGATTTTATGGACGGATTAGAGGGTATCCGGGTGTTCAGAAACGTTGCCCTTTTCAATGAGCATCTGGATCTTAACTTCGAAAGCCCCATCCTTGGAGACAAGGATGTAAGGAAGGCTCTGGCCCGGGCAATAGACAGGGAAGAAATATCACAAAAAATCTATGACGGTGTCTGGCTCCCGGCCTGGGGAGATGAGCATCCGTCTTCGCCTTATTATACAGATACAGGGAAGGAATCGTTGTCTCTGGACAGGGATCTTTCCAGAAGTATTCTCAGGGGAGCCGGCTGGATCGACAGGGATGGAGACGGAATAAGGGAAAAGAATGGAAAGCCCCTCAGGGTGGAGATCTCTACGACGACAGGCAGGCTCAACCGTGAAAGAACGGAGTTGGTCCTTCAGAAACAATTGAGAGAAGTGGGGTTCGATCTCGTAATAAAGAATTATCACCCGACTGTCATGTTCGGTAGTTACGACGAGGGGGGTATACTTAAAAGAGGGAAATTCGATCTGGGCCTCTACGCTTTTCTGGCACCGCCTGATCCCTCGACAAAAGACGGAAGTTATTCTGAAGATTTTATTCCTCCCGCGGGGCAGAACTATTCCAGAATAAGAAACAGGAGGCTCACAGAACTTCTCGACAGGGGAGGGAGGACAGTATCGTTCGAAGAGAGAAAGATGATATATGACGAAGTCGCTGACATTGTCCTTGACGAATTGCCGATAATACCGCTTCTCTGGGTAACGCAGCTGGATGCTATGCCCTTGGCATTGAAGGGATATAGAGCGAATCCGACCCAGTCCGGAGATACATGGAACGTGTCCGAATGGTGGCTGCAGGGTGAATAATGAGTGTCTTTGAAGTAAAACCTGAAAAAAGAAACATGGCGGCAGGGGTCCTGCTCGCGGTGATTCTTTATCTGCTCCTGTTTTACGGGCGTTCTGAGGGAAGTGTAAGGATCTCTTTTCTTGGAGGGACCCGTGAAGTCGGTGGGTCATGCCAGATGGTCGACACGGGAAGATCACTTTTCCTGGTCGATTGTGGCGCATTGGGTGACGCTGGCAGGGATGTTCTGCCCGAAGAGCCAGGAGAGCTGTCCTATGTGATCCTTACTCACGCACACACGGATCATTGCGGTCTGCTCCCCGATCTGTTCGAAGCCGGTTTTTCCGGGAAAGTGTACTGTACTCCGGCTACGGCCCGGGTGGTTCCGGTGATTCTCCGGATGTCGAGAAGTTTCTCGAGAGAAAAGGTCTCGAAGGAATCGTTCGACAGGGCTCTCGGATCGATCGTGCCGGTAGAATTCGATGATGAATTGGTCATCGATGAGGTACAGGTCGTTTTCAGAAGAGCCGGGCATCTGTTAGGTGCGGCATTCATTGAAATCGATATCCAGAATGGGGGCGACTTTACCCGCATAGTCTTTTCAGGTGATGTAGGTTCCGGGGGATCCGTACTGCTTGCCGGACTTGATCGATGTCATCAGGCGGATTGGGTGATTATCGAATCGACTTATGGAGGAAAGATCCGGAACCCGGTCCATGAAGATCCTTTTGAGAGACATTCCAGATTCATCAATGCCGTTGGTGACGCGCTCAAGCGTGGTGGAGACGTCCTTATCCCCGCCTTCACACTGGGCAGGACCCAGGAGATCACCGCAGCTCTTCACCTCGGGCTCCATCACGGAGTCATCCCGCCAGGGACGCTGATCTAT
>JAHOYU010000119.1 GCA_019038625.1 Candidatus Latescibacterota bacterium
GAGCATCTCTCTCAACGATGTCCCCATAAATCAGACCGAATATATGTGGGCGGACAAGAATGCCCGCATATATCAATAGCACGACTAATCCAAGCACAGGCAAGATACAGGAACCACTATGTCCGATCATACCGACAATAAAAAACATGGCCCACCAGCACATCATCATCAACCTCCCCGGCCAATCTCCCACTCACCCTCGGGCCGCTTTGCAACCCGCTCACCGACATCTCAAAGTCAGTGATAAAATTTTATACGGTTTTTTCCTGCCTCCTTTGCTTCAAGAAGCATCCTGTCCGCATTCCTGAATAGTTCCTTCTCATTCTCTGCATCTTCGGGGTAGACACACCCGCCGATCGTGACCGTTATATGCAGCTCTTCTCCGCTGTCGGTCCTCAATCCGGCCTTGGAGACAACCTCTCGTATTCTCTCAGCAGTTCGTTCAGCAGGTTCTCTGCCCGCACCGGGCAAGAGGGCTATGAACTCCTCACCTCCGAACCTGAAGAAAAGATCGATCTTCCTGAGATGTTCCCGGACCGCCCCGGCAACAAGTCGAAGCACTTCATCCCCGGTATCATGACCGTGTTCGTCATTGAACTTTTTAAAATCATCGATATCCATTATGAGAAAGGCCAGCGATTTTCTGTTACGAGTGGCCCTTTCGATTTCGAGAGGTAGTTGTGTCTCGTAGAAGTTCCTGTTGTTCACCCCCGTGAGCCTGTCAACCGACACCAGTCGTTCAAGATGTCTGTTATTATCGAGAAGCCTTACGACACCCTGCCCAATCATGTTGTAATTAAATAGAACATCTTTATCCAGCAGTTTCCCGGCTGGAAGAAGGACCTGCATTATTCCATACTGCGCGTCCCTGCCTGAAAGGGGTATGAGTATCGTCATGCTGCCAGCCCTTCCATGGCTGAAATAGCTCTCTCCCGAAACAACAGAAGAATCATTCTTGAATGTACAAATAATGTCCTTCTCAAGAACCTGCGAATAGTAACTTCGTCTCAGCACATTTTCTCTCGGGATAATACGTATCCTGTCACTATCCCTTACGCCATGCAGGTCGTTCTCGGTAAAGAGGATCATAAATGCCCTCGCCCCCTGATGTATGTTACCGGACAGCCCCAGGATGTCCTCGATCTTGTCGGTCGTCGTTATGCCTGTTCCATTAAGAGTCAGGGAAGAGATTATTCCCGCCAGAACAGACGAGATAAGCCCTGCCTTTTCAGGCATCTTACTTTCCTGCAGCGATAGCCATTCATCCTCTGTCATCTCCAGCATAAAACTTGCTTTATTATCCTGCCTTTTGTAGTGCAGTTTCACCCGGCCGTTATCACGAACCGTTCCGATCCTGTGGATATTACCGTTTTCAACAAGTTCTTCCATGGCAGACCATGATTCTCTGAGCAGAGAATGTCTGTCACCCGTAGAAAGCGCATCAAGCACGCCTTCCAGCCTTCGTGAGGACAGAAGATGTCTGGGAATCAGCGAGGTGAGTAAATACCTGTAATCTTTTTCAAAACCGGGACACATTTTTTTCTCTCGTAAAGCACAGTTGTCATGTCAAATCCGTACTATTATTATACACTATCCTGGATATTATTTCAAAGCAGAAGAGCTACATCTCCTTGAATCTTGATCCCATATCTAATATATTGACCGGGATATGAGGAGGAAGTATATGAAGATACACGTGTCGTTTCTGTTGAGCCTGATTTTCGTGTTAATAGTATCCGGTTGTTTCAGGTCGTCGAAAAACACCGCTATCGAGTATGGAAACAATGATTTCCACGATGAACAGCTATATGCTCTCTATCCGCAATTACTGGATCTTCAGGAAAAACTGGATGAAGCCAGTGCGTACTATTATCTGGGGGATATATCCACATCCCTCCAGTTGAGCAGTATCCTTCTTGTAGATATTATCGAAATGAAGACGACTTCTCCTGCCCCCTACGTGTGCGGGCATCTCGATTCTCTCGAAAATCTCGCCTCGGTCCTCCAACAGAGGATCATCGAGGAAGAAACAGAATCGGACTGGCAGAATCATGTTTCTTCCGTACTTGATTCCATAGCGTCGTGCCATGTCGTCGAAGAAGAAATAGAAGTTGTAATGAACTGGAAAACCGAACACTGGATGAAATACTTCCAGGGGAAAGGTCGCCGATACTTTACAAAATGGCTCACGAGGGTCGAGGTATATCGGGAAATAATCGAACCCGTACTTGTAAGCATGGATCTTCCACGTGATCTTATCTTCCTTGCTGTGATCGAGAGCGGCCTTAACCTCAATGCACGATCGAATGTCAATGCCACAGGACCATGGCAGTTTATGGCCGGCACCGGCCGACTCTTCGGACTCAGGATCAACTGGTGGATCGATGAAAGAAAAGACATTGTAGCTTCCACTTATGCAGCGGGAAACTATCTTAACCACCTGCACAACCTGTTTGGCAACTGGCAACTGGCTCTGGCTGGCTACAATTCCGGAGAATACCGTGTGGCGCGTGCGATCTCCACACAAAAAACTGACGACTACTGGAAATTGCGGCTTCCCAATCAGACGAAATGGTTTGTTCCAAAATTCATGGCCGCCCTGACCATTGGGCGTGACCCATCAGCTTATGGATTCGAGATACCCGAAACCAAACCATTCCAATTTGATGTTATCACGATAGACAAATCCACAGACCTGCGAATAATAGCAAAATCTTCAGAATCCACCCTTACAGGTATAAAAAAGTTGAACCCTGCATTGAAACGATGGGCAACTCCTCCCGGAATGGTCATAGAACTCAAAGTACCGTATGGAACCGGGAATAAGGTCATCGAAGCGCTTTCCAGGATCCCGGCCGAGGAAAGAGTATCATGGCTGCGCCATTCAATCAGAAAAGGAGAGACCATTTCGGTGATTGCCCGGAAATATGAGATCTCTCAATCCGAGTTAAAGAGAATCAATGGAATAAAAAACGTTCACAGGATCAGGATAGGCCAGACCCTAATGATCCCGACCCGGGATAACGGTGATAAAACAACAGCGCTGAGCAACCCATCCTACAGGAAACCACCTTCCAAACTCCCCAAAAAGATCAATATAAAAAAATACAAACCTCCGGCAGGACATACAAAGATGGTTTACACTGTGAGGAAGAAAGACACTCTAAGTGAGATCGCCGAAAGATTCGGGGTTGGCCTCAGCAAGCTCCGAAGATGGAATAATCTTAGATATAAGTCTATGATCCATCCAGGAAAAAACCTTGTCATCTACCTTCCGCCAGGCTCTGGTGTTGAATATGGCGAAGGGCTTTCGAGCGATTCTGGATCAGTGGCTGAGGGAAAAAAGAAACATGTTCACATCGTCCTGAGGGGCGAGACGCTGACATCTATCTGCAGAAAATATCAGACCCGCATGTCCGATGTCCTTGCCTGGAACAGAAAAATGAACAAAAACAGGTTGTTCCCGGGTGACAGGATCACGCTTTGGCTGGAATCTAACTAGATATCTATATCGGAAGAAAGAAAAGACTGTCCATCTGCGATATTATTCCCCGGTATCTTACCGTTTCCCGGTGATCCAGAAACGAGGCAGTTTGTTCCGACACGTATACCAGCTGGAATAACAGTCTTTTTCCCTACAAGAGTCAAACCAAAATCGAGATATCCGGGCTGAAGTTGGTTTGCGATCCGGATGTCCCCCTCACCGATCACGGCCTCTCTTCCAACTACGGCCCTCTTATCGATGATAGCTCTCGTTACTTTAGCTTCCCTTCGAATAGTACATCCGTGAAGTATGATAGAATCCTTTACTACAGCTCCTTCCTCTACTGTCACTCCAGGCGAAAGGATGGAATTGCTGACATCACCTTTTATCTGACACCCGCTGCATATCAGGGATCTGTGGATCTTTGCGCCATGAGAAATAAACGAAGGCGGGTTGTCTTCAGGAACAGTAAGTATCAGCTGGTCTTCTCTCCCGAGTTCAAGTCTGGGGCTATTTGCCAAAAGGGAGATACTTGCCCGATAGTAACTTCTCAGAGTACCTATATCCAGCCAATAGCCCGAATATCTGTATGCAGCAAGTTCATCTTTTGACACCAGGTCCGGGATGATATGTTTCCCGAAATCCAGGTCTTCATGAAGAGGTTTCATTCTGGAGAGGATATCAATCAGATAATCTCTTTCAAAAATGTATATCCCCATCGAAGCAAGAGTACTGTCCGTCCAGGCCGGTTTTTCTTCGAATTTCCTGATCCGCCCTTCACTGTCGACCGTAGCGATCCCGAACTCTCTGCATTGGGACGGATCCACTTCTATCACAGCTAGAGAAGCCTGTTTTCCGCTCTCGATATGATGTTCCAGAAATACTCCATAATCCATATCATAGACATGATCTCCAGAGAGGATCAGGACATGTTTTTCATCGAGCTTTTTGAGGATTGAAATATTCTGATAGATCGCGTCCGCGGTTCCTTTGTACCAGTCAGCCCCTTCATGCCCGAGCCTGGGATGCAGGATACGCAAACCACCCTTCAGGCGATCGAGGTCCCAGGGTTTGCCAATGCCAAGATGCCGGATGAGAGATCTGGAAATATACTGAGTTAGCACATGGACCGATCTGATATCCGACCTGACACAATTGGTCAATGTGAAATCGATGATCCTGTATCTGCCCGCGAAAGGCACAGCCGGTTTCGCCCTGAAGAGAGTGAGCAGACTGAGTCTTTTTCCTATTCCACCCGCGAGGATGAATGCAGCCATGCCTGACATTCTAAATCACCTCATCCTGGATTCAGGTTCGATCATCGATCCGGCAGGAAGGACGCATCCGGAATGTAGCCGTGTATTCTTACCTATAAGGCTTATCCGGTTCTTTCCATGGTCTCCACCGACCAATCCCAGCCGGGGATCTAAGAAATCCTTTTTAGCAGCTCTTTTTCTGCCTATATCGCTATCGCTTCCGACAAAGACATCCTTGTCGATTATCGTCCTCAAGACTCTTGATCCGTTGATTATTCTGGAACCGGAAAAGATTATGCTGTCAATGACTTGTACGTCTCTGCCTATGTGTACACCAGGGAAAAGGATACTTCCCCTGACCTCTCCCTCGATCACGCAACCATCGGCTACGATAGAATCATGTACAGACGCGCGAGCCGAGAATTTTGCCGGAGCCAATCCCTCACCTCGAGTGAAAATCGACCAGTCTTCTTTTGTGATGAGACTCCGGTTCTTCAGAAGCCTCATAGATGCCTTGAAATAGCTGGGGATAGACCCTGTATCCTCCCAATACCCGCCAAAAAGGTACCCCCCTACATCTCCGCGCTCGATAGAGGGCATGAGTATATCGAAAACAATATCCCTTTTATTTTCCGAAAGACAATCGAGGAGGTATTTTCTATCAAACATGTAGATTCCAAGCGAAGCATTATGAAATTCGGATGCAACAGGTTTTTCCTGAAAATCTCTCACAATACCGTCTTTGCTCATACTTACCATCCCGAACCGTCCACGCTGTTTCGGGCTGACAGCTTTGCAGGCAATAGTCACTGGATTATTCGACTCAGCATGCTGCCGGGCCATCAGGCGATAATCCATCAGATAGACCTGATCTCCAGACAACACGAGTACAGTATCAGAATCGGAATTTCTGATGATGTCGATATTCTGAAGCAGAGCGTCAGCCGTTCCAAGATACCAGTTCGCTGCTTTTCCACGATGAGCTGGTTGCATGATATATACTCCCCCAGACCTACGGTCCAGATCCCATGGTTTTCCCATGCGTATGTGTTCCATAAGAGATGTGGGATTATATTGTGCAAGGATGGCAATATCCGTCAGTCCGGAATGCACACAATTGCTGAGGCAAAAATCAATTATCCTGTAACGTCCGCCGAAGGGAACGGAAGTCTTCGCCCTGTGCCTGGTCAACACCGATAGTTCCCTGCCCCTGCCCCCAGCCAGTATCATAGTCAGAATTTTCAAATATCTCTAAACCTCCAAATAGCCTCTCATCGAGACTAGGCTGCATCAATGCGATATCATCAGTGAGACGCGATGCGTATTGTCCAGTTCATCGTGAACCAGCAAGGCATAGTCCAGCCCCAGAGAAATATTCCAGGGCCCGAAATCATCAAGGACAAAACCGGCACCCGCAGTTGGTCGTCCCATATCGTACCCACCCCTGAGAGCGACCATCTCCCTTATTAACAACTCTGCCCCAAAATGAAAATCCGCACTGGTTTTTCCGAGCCACAACTGTGACACTCCCTTGAGGTTTTCAAACCTGAAATCTCCGTCACAGGCGACAAGCAGGGTACTGTTCATACTCTTGATGTTGAAGGGGTATGCAGCACCAATCTTGAGAGCGGGATAGATGAATTCTCTCTTGCCAGTACTCCAGCTGATATATGTTCCGGTAGCATCCTGCAGCTTCACGCCCACAGCCAGGTCTTTCCAGGCTTGTCTTTTCAGCAGACCTATGTCGATTCCCAGTCCGAAGCTTGAGACGTCTGTCACCTGATCGTTTCTTATTACCTTCAGAGAAACACCCAGATCAGCGAAACTCATGACCTGCGCATATGAAAGGAACAGCGCGAAATCATTTACACTTTCCATTGGAAAATCCAGAGGATTGAAATTGGGCCTTTCTCCGGACCATGGTTCAAACCTGTCATCTCCGTCAGAATTTTCGATCATTCCACTCGTAAAGGGGATGATCGGGATCCCATCGATCCCCATGTGTATCATCGTAATACCCCAGGACGATTCTCCTGGCCTGAGCGGAAACACAGCGGAAAAATAGTTATAATCTATCAATTCGCCAAATCTCTCGGAGTGCATGAAATTCATCTCCCAGTCTGTTCGACGTGCCCCGGCAGAATATAGTCCTGCCATTCCGGCTGGATTCCAGAACGAGGCTGTAGCATCATCAGCCACGGCAATGAATGCACCACCAAGGGCCATAGCTCTCGCGCCGCCCCCCAGAGCCATGAACTCTCCAGCGTATTTCTCAGCCTGAACAGTCTCCGAAAAAAAGATCATCATCGTCAGACATGCTGTCGCGAAAATAGTCCTCATTTGACTTCTCTCCATTTTCCAGGGGATGATCTTGGCGGCAGATCCCATTCCTTATAAACCTGGTCTACTGCTTACTACAAATTATAACAGATGCGGTTTTAAAGAACAAACTCAAAAACCATCAGGAAGCAGCTTTCAACTCAGCCCATACCCTTTCAATCGTCGGTACAGTGTCCTTTCGGAGAGCCCGAGTTGTCTTGCCGCCTTCTTTCTGTTTCCACCATTCAACAACAGAGCTTCCCTTATGGCTTCTTTCTCGATATCGTCAAGCCCCGGCCGATTATCTTCGCTCGCATCGACCACTTCCTCCCATCGGCGCCATTTGCTGCCTGATTGCGACCCATCGTCCCTGACCATACGAAGTATCTCCCGAACATCATTATGAAGAGAGAGGAGTGAATTAATGATCAGTTCTCTCTCCATCTGGTCTCTCGTCTTTTCCACATGGACAGGCAGGTCGGGAAATGACTGAGAAGTTGTACTATCCACCAGTCGTGTCTCTATATCCGACAAGGTGATCCGTTCCCCCGTACTCATCACAACGATATTATCGATCACGTTCGCAAGTTCACGCACGTTCCCCGGCCACGCATAAGTCCGCATAAGATTCATGGCCGCTTTGTCGATCGAAAGTACTCTCCTGTTGTGCCTGCTTGACGATTGTATCAGAAAGTGCCTCGCTAGAAATGGAATGTCGGGTTGTCTGGCTCTCAGAGGCGGAATCCTTATCTGAACGACTTTAAGCCTGTAATAAAGATCTTTTCTGAATCCCCCTCCAGCAACGCTTGTCTCAAGTTCCCTGTTTGTGGCGGCGATTATTCTGACATCTGTTGTAAGCTTCTCATTTCCACCCACACGCATATATTCCCCGATCTCGAGCACCCTCAGAAACCTGACCTGCATAGTGAGACTCATCTCTCCCACTTCATCAAGAAAAAGCGTGCCACGGTCCGCGCGTTCAAAGAGGCCAATCCTTCTCGAAACGGCTCCTGTGAACGAACCCTTCTCGTGACCGAACAGCTCACTCTCCAGAACCCCCTCGGCCATTGCCCCGCAATTGACCGCTTCGAATCCTTTTGATCTCCTGTTGCTCCTGAGATGGACCGCTTTTGCAACAAGTTCCTTTCCGGAACCACTTTCTCCCTCGATAAGGATCGACACTTCAGTAGGTGCTGCTCGAATGATTGTATCGATCACTTCGCGTAAGGCAGCAGATCTCCCGACAATACCAGCACTAGATTTTACCCTCCGGACATTTACCAGATGCGCAGCCCTCAGCAGGAAATCTTCTAAATCTATGGTAACAGGAACAAGCAGGTCGATTCCGTCGACAGCATTATCCTCAATGTGACGTTCGTCGATGCCCGAATCAAAGACTATGACTTCAAAATTGATAAAATTCTTTTCGAACCTCGTGACGATCTGTTGGAAATTGATACTACTCCCCGTGCCATCGATCACGAGGATCAGCCCGCCGTCTGGTTCATCCATGTTAAGAAGTTCCGATACGCTATCGAATCTTCTAAGCCTGAGCCGTTCACCTATGACGAGAGCCTCGACAAGGTCTTCGATTTTCTCATTCCGCGCGAGCAACCATAATTCTGTATTCATAAACATCACCTGGCCAGCAGGTTACATCTATAGGAGGCCTTTGTCAACAATGGAAGTATCAATATCTGAATGATCTGTTCCGCATGAGCAACTCAACCGGGGTGACTGTCGGCCGCTCCGGACTCGGGAAATGCTCCTATGACGCTCAATATCTCATTTATGTGGAAAGGTTTCTGCAGGCAGGTCTCTGCTCCGTCTTCTATACCCTCATCTACCCTGTCCTCGATATTCGCACCAGTCATCAGGACATATCTGGCTTCAGGCCTTCTCTCTCGAAGAATCTTCATCGTTTCTACGCCATCCATGCCAGGCAGACAAACATCGATGAAAGCGGCATCATATAGCCTGTTCTTGGTCACTTTCAGAGCTTCTTCCCCTGAAAAAGCTGTTATCACACCGCAACCGTGCAGTTCCAGGAGGTCCCGAAGGAACTCGCAGATATCTTCCTGATCATCAACAACAAGGACCTTCATCATCTTCGCTAGCCCGTCCTGACCTTTTCCCTGATGAGAACTTTTTGTTTACCGGCCTTTTCGCAGACCGGGTTTTGCTCATAAGCTTCGGCATGTGAAGGAATCCCGTTCATCAAACGGGTCACCCTGCCCTTGAGGCGAAGCATTGCCTTCGTATGTATCTGACATATTCTGGATTCCGAGACTTCGAGGACTTTTCCGATTTCCTTCAATGTCAATTCCTCGTAGTAATAGAGAGTCAGTACAAGCCTTTCCTTCTCGGGAAGGTTCGCCAGAGTGTCCTTCACTATTCCCAGTAATTCTTTTTCTTCCAGTCGTTCGTAGGGATCCACCGCATTAGAGTGTGGAAGCGAGTTGCTTATCACCGAGTAAAGACCTTCGTGATTCGATGATATCCCCTGGTCAAGGCTTATCAGGCATGCAAGAGACACGTCGTCTAGTAATTTATAGTACTCTTTCATCGAGATCTTGAGGTGGTTGGCTACATCGACGTCGCCTGCGGGCCTACCAAGCGTAATCTCGAGATCCGCAAGAACACTTTCAAGAAGTTTGGCTTTGTGCCTTATGGACCTTGGAAACCAGTCCTGGCTTCTCAATTCGTCCAGCATGGAACCACGAATCCGTGGAATCGCATAAGTCTCGAACTTCGTCATCCTGGTAATATCATATTTCTCGACTGACTGTATCAGGCCGAGCATGCCGGCAGCAAACAGATCATCGATCTCAATATGACTGGGGAGACTTACTGCTATCCTTCCCGCAGCATACTTCACGAGATGGATGTACTCAAGGATAAGTGACTCCCGGACCTTTTCGCTGCCAGTTTCTGTGAATGTTTCCCAGAGTTCTGTGCGATCTGAATTCTTATCGTTTTTTTGTGTAAATATCTTCATACTGTCTGCTTGACCGCATTTTTCATGCCACTGGCAAACAGCTATCATTCTATTGCTATTATAGGGTTTACAGGTCTACGCCATTTCAGTCAGGGCTGCAATCCTGTCTTATGACAGGAAAATATTACCTCGCTCAAACAGACATGGCCATTGCGCCGATCTCCTTGTCACGATAAAGCTTCAGCTTGTTTCTTAAAGTTCTGACGCTTATTCCAAGATCCCTGGCCGCCTTTGTCCGGTTGCTACTATATTTCTTCAGGCGTTCTTCTATCATCAGTCTTTCAGCTTCAGCTATCGTACAGCAAGTCAGGATCTCCTCCACCTTTGACGCCCCCATGGATACACTTTCATCGAAAATAAAATATTCTTCCGATATAGTATTATCATTACAGAGGATAACTGCTCTTTCTATGCAATTTTCAAGCTCCCTGATATTACCACGCCATACGCCCATCTGCATCTTCTTCAGAGCACCCTTGCTGAGCATCTTGACTTCTCTGCCGTTCTCGTCACAGTAGAGCCTTATAAAATGATCTGCCAGAAGGATTATATCCTCTTTTCTTTCTCGCAAAGGAGGCACTTCTATGTTTACGACATTAAGTCTGTAATATAGATCCTCTCTGAATCTGCCTTCCCGTATCTCGGTGAGGAGGTTCTTGTTAGTCGTCGTGATGATACGTACATCAACAGATATGGGTTGTCTTCCGCCCACCCTGTCCAGCTCTCTTTCCTGCAGTACTCTGAGGAGTTTTGCCTGAATATGCATCGGGATCTCACCGATCTCGTCGAGCAGAAGTGTTCCCGTGTCTGCCTGTTCGAATTTCCCGGGATGCCATTTATGAGCTGACGTGAAAGAACCCTTTTCATGTCCGAACAACTCACTTTCGAGAGTACCCTCGGGAATCGCAGCGCAGTTTATTCTCACAAACGGCTTTTCTTTCCGTCCGCTCATAGCATGAATCCTGCGTGCTACCAGTTCCTTCCCAGTCCCGTTTTCGCCTGTAATAAGGACAGTTGCCTTCGTATCGGCAATGGTATCAGCTGTCTCAAGAACACTCTTGAGAGAGTCGGATGACCCAATGATTTCCCTGCCGTCCTGAATATTCAGTTTCTTTCTCAGATTGATGTTTTCATTTTTCATTGAGGCAAATTCGAAAGCGTTCTTAACTTTCAGAGTCAACTCGTCCATGGTAAAAGGTTTCGTAACGTAATCGTGGGCCCCTAGCCGCATTGCTTCCGTAGCTTCCTCGACTGAACCGTAAGCAGTCATAAAGATTATGATCGAGTCAATACTCTTTTTTCTCAGCTTCCTCAAAAACTCAATTCCGTCCCCTGTTTTTGGAAGTCTTCCGTCCAGCAGTAAGAGATCGAAACTCTCTTCCGCCATCTTCAATTCAGCCTCTTTCGTACCCTCGACACCCGTCACCTTGTATTTCGGAATCAGGACATCCATGAGGAATTCTCTCGTCATGTCCATATCTTCTATCACCAGGATCTTCTTGTCCATCTCTTGAAACCCCCGTTTCATCACACTTCCTAGTTAGTTATCATTGTTTGTTATTCTTACTACCGTACCCATTCCCGCTTCGGACAAGAGCTCTACTGAAGCCCCCATTCTTCCTCCAACAGCTGCGACCAGATTCAGTCCGCACCCTATATGCGAATTCTTCGTGCTATAAAGTATCTCCCCTGCCCTGGCCATTTCAAGATCGTTCATCCCGCATCCATTATCCTGTACCTCTACACACCACCCGTACCCCCCCCCTGAAGGAGTCAGAGTCAGGCTGACCCTTCCCTCTCCACCACTGGCCTCAAGCGAGTTCTTGAAGAGATGAAAGATCATCTTCCTGAAATCGTTCCTGTCTCCCTTTAGAATCACACTCTCATCTATTTCGATATCCAGTTCCGCAGTGACAAATTCCGAACCAACTACTTCAACTGCTGTCTTCCATGCGTTTCTTATTAGAAGATCTGTCTCAAGCAAAGTTATATCTACTTTCTTGGATAACCTGTAATATTCAAATTCACTTAAAAAGCCCTCAAGACTTCCTATACCCCTGCTGATATTGCTGATCCACTTTTTGCCTTTTGTGCTGACTCCATCTTCATAGTCCAGCAACGAGGCGTATCCCTTAATACTCATGCAGTAATTCCGTATCTGATGTATCATAAGGGAAAGGAGCCTGTCGAGGTCCTCCAGTTTACCGACTTTTGTAATGTCTTTGAAATCGGGGCACCTGCATACCAGGGCTGCCATTCCCTTGTTGGCATTCCCATGTGCACTTTCAACTGCCAGCGACATGCTTATGTCCTCCTTACGATTCACTTTCAATCTCCAAGTGGGAAATATTTTCTCCTTCACGACAGGAAGTGATTACCGCAATTAGCATGCCTTTACAGGGCAGGGAAGTGGCTCTGGTGGGAAAGAATTGCCTAATTAACTGATTTTCAGGATTTTATAAGATTCGGCAGGCGAATATTTTTCCGCGGAATATGCTAAAAGGGCAAAATACTCCATAATCGACCTGATCCAGATAGTCTGCTGATGGAAAGGTTTCAGCCACCAGTGACCTGAATATCATCCTCATCAGTGCTGTAAAGTTTCGTCTTTTCTCTGAGAGTCTGCCGGCTTATCCCCAGTATTCGCGCGGCTTTGGATTTGTTTCCGTCAGTTTCATCCAGAGTCCTGCAGATAAGGAGCTTTTCCATCTCCCTGATACTCATCGGGTAGATTCCACTCATCATCGCTCCATGATTTTCATGACCCTCCGATAGCTCCTGACCGAGTTCCACAGGAACATGTTCAGGAAGCAGCTCGTCCTCAGCCTCGAGAAGCATCGCCCTTTCAATGACGTTTTTGAGTTCTCTGACATTACCTGGCCATGGGTAGGCCTGGAGCTGACGCTCGACTTCAGGACTGATCTTCCCTATCTTTTTCTTGAATTCTCTGTTGAACCTTTCGATGAAATGATTGGCAAGCAACGGGATATCTTCTTTTCTCTCCGTCAACGAGGGAAGATTGATCGGAATGACCTGTAGTCTGTAATACAGGTCGTTTCTGAATTCTCCGGTTTTGATAGCCTCGAGAAGATCCCTGTTTGTGGCAGCGATGATACGGGTCTTCACCCTCAAATCTTTTACTCCACCTACTCTTCTGAAAGTCTTGTTTTCCAGGACCCTCAGAAGTCGGCTCTGCAGGGTGATGCCCATCTCGCCTATCTCATCCAGAAAGATCGTTCCACCCTCGGCAAGTTCAAACAATCCCTTTTTCCTGAATTTGGCGTCTGTGAACGCCCCCTTCTCGTGACCGAAAAGCTCACTTTCGAGAAGTGTTTCCGGAAGGGCCGCACAATTTATCTCAAGAAAAGGCTTGTCGGTGCCATGACTGCTCTCGTGTATTGCTCTGGCGACCAGTTCTTTTCCCGTCCCGCTATCGCCCTGTATGAGGATTGTGCTTGCCTGGCTCTCCCCGATTTTGGTCACCTTACGAAAGACATCGTTCATCACCTGGCTTTTGCCTATAAAATTCTTAAAATCATACGTCTCCCTGTTTTTCTTCCTGATCCCCTCAAGTTCGTTCTTGAGTCTGCTGTTCTCCAAAGCATTCTTAATGGCAATCTTCATTTTTTCCAGCTGGAAAGGTTTCAACATAAAATCATATGCGCCACTCTTTATGGCATCGACCGCTGTCTCAACTTCGCCGTAGGCAGTCATCATTATAACGGGCAGATCCGCGTCTGTCTCCCTGAGCTGTTTAAGCACCTCTATCCCACTGATATCAGGCAGTTTCAGATCAAGTATCACCAGATCGGCCGGCTCTTCCATGAATTTACTAATGCCTTCCTTCCCTTTTTCAGCATCATCGATCTCATATCCCTGGTTCTTCAACGCTTCCCCGAGCGACCATCTTATTGCTTTTTCATCATCGATAATCAATATTCTGCCCGACATCAAACTCCCCTTTATGAGATTCGCTCTTCAACAGCAACATTAAGCGCGGCTGCAATTCTTCTTGGTATTTCTACAACAAACAACGTCCCGGAATCAATTCCATTTTTATGAAAGATCCTTCCGCCATGACTTTCCACGATCTTTCTTGTAATCGAAAGCCCTAGACCGGTCCCTTCAGATCTTGTCGTGAAAAATGGATTGTACAGCTTGTCCACAGCTTCATCCGGTATTCCAATCCCGTTATCCGCAAATTCCAGCTTGAGTAGATGTGGATCCACCGCGTTTCTGACTGTAACTGTCACCTCGCCCCCATCCTGGCAGGCCTCGATCCCGTTACTAGCTATATTCAGCACCACTTGCTTGATCTGATCTCTATCCAGATAGCACATATCATCCTCCAGCTCGGATTCGAAGCTGACATTTACACCATTTTCTTCAGATTTGTTTTCAAGGAGGTCAATCGCGTCTCGGATCACTGAACATATCCCGACTTCTTCAGGCCTCGGTAAAGCAGGTCTGGCGAAACTCAGAAGGTTTCTGATAATGTCGTCAAGTCGTCTTATCTCGTCCAGTATTACCGTGAGATACTTTATCTTGTCAGCTTCTCCCGAGAGCTTTTCTTTAAGTACCTGGGCTGTCGTTGCGATTCCCGTAAGGGGGTTCCTGATCTCATGTGCGACACCGGCTGACAGTTCACCAAGAGAACGAAGCCTGTCTGCTCTTCGCAGTTCCTCTTCCATCGCCTTCTGCAGAGTGAGATCCTCGAAGACAACGACAAGAGTAGTTCCCCTGTAGTCATCAGTCAGTACCTTCGTCGAGATCATCCTCACAGGCATAGATGGCCCATCAATTGTTCTCAAAACACACTCAAGTGAAACAGTTTTTCGTTCATCATCAATCAGATATTCAAATAGGTCTGCAGCACCAAAAGGATTATCGAAAATATCATTAAAACAGATTTTTCCACCAGAAACATCCCCGGTCAGCTCCCTTGCCAGGCTGTTTCTGAACACGACATTACCATCACGATCTGTCTTGATTACGCCGCTTCCCATATTTTCCAGAATAGTCTCGTTGAAATCCTTTAGATTTCTAAGTCTGCTGATATTTTCTGCATTGGCCACTTCTTCAGTCAATATCGTCTGGATCGTATTGATGAAATGATAGTCGTTCAAGTATGAACGTCTGTTCTCGTACGTTTTTCTGATCAGCAGGAGCCCAAGCCATCTCCCTCTGTATAGAAGTGGAACGACCGAATCCGTCCACATGCCGTTCATCGCCAGACAGGTCTTAACCGGCGCATGTTCGCAACCATCCAGGTTAAAGATCTCAGCCTGCAACAGGTCATACTCTCTGGCAACAGAAAGAATCCTTACCGCTTCTGAGAGAAATTCGGACTCCAGCCCGAAAGAGGTCCTTACCTTCAGTGTCCTGCCCGAATCGCTGAACATCAAAAGAACTGTCCCATCTGCTTCCAGATACTTACAGAGTGCCATGAGGAACCTGTCGAGAGCGTCGCTCCAGTTCTCATTTGAACTTATATCCCTACCCATCTGGTAAAGCATCTTCAATCGTGTAACATGTTTTTTGAGTGATTCATTTGCGACGCCGAGTTCTTCATTAGCCTTGTATACTCGGCTGTTCAATTCGGTCTTGCTTTCCTCGAGTTTCCTGTTTGCCCATTCGAGCTTCCGTATAATCCCGGTACTTTCCCTCAACATCAAAACGTGGGCATACGCAGCTTCGACGACTTCGGCAATCTTTATAAGATCAAAAGGTTTGAGAATATAATCGAAGGCACTGAGCCTGAGAGCTTCTATCGTTGATTCCATCGACGCGAACGCGGTCATTATTATACACTTCGTCTCTGGAAATTTCGCGTTTATCCCGCCGACGATCTCAAGCCCGTCAATATCAGGTAATTTAAGATCGACCAGCGCCACATCGAATCTCCGTGTCTCAAGGAGCTCCGCCGCTTCACTTCCATTTTCGGCAGTGCTCACTTCAAAGCCCCTGTCCGTCAGGAATTGATCGAGGATCTCCAGAACGGATCCTTCATCATCGACTACCAGCACCGATCCCTTACCCAGCTCGTTCTCGGGCAAACTTTTCTCCCTTCAAAAAGGATGCTTATAATACGATTATTACCACAGGAAATGGGTGATTTCAAGATAAAAGGCTTTGAGGGAATCTCATTTCATACTGAGGATCAATCTTCTACGAGTTTGATTCGTGATAGTTCTTCTGTCCTCTGAAAGAGTTCTGACAGCAAAATATCTTTAATGTCTTCATCAACTTCACTGATATTGTCCGTCAGCTCACTTATTCTGATCTGAAAACGAGTATCATCCAGGTCGACTTCAGCATTGTCCAGCACCGAACATATCTGTGCTGTCAACAATTCCCTGTCCATCGTAAGTCTCTCCATCTCATCGAAGTCATTTCTTCTGAGTGCGTCAAGTTGGTGTCTGCTGATGCTCAACAGCCTGCTGTAGAGAAAAACGATTTCCATTTCATCCGCCCGTTTTATAGACCAGTTATCTGTTCTTTCGGACGGATTCTCGGAATCTTTAATCGAATATACAAGGAAGTGATAATAATAGATCTAAAGATTGTTCGATATGAACCTTGACAGGATCTCCATCGATGGAGACGGTACATGTGTGAAGAAAACCGCCATCCTGTATATCTTCACTTCATCAGATTCAGTCTCGGGTTCAGTCCTGACAACAATACCGTCGAACTGGACGATACCTTCCTTCCCGTTTTCAGCAGCGAGTGGAATGGCAAGCCCCATTCTCAGTTTCGTCATCGGTTCGATATATCGTGAGAGCTCGAAATAGATACCACTGGCACTGATGTTGAGCGTTTTCCCCCGCACTTCACCACTACCACCCTCAAGGGTTATCGGTAACTCAACATCGACACGCGGAGCTTTGCGTCTTTCCCTGCCACTCATGGCTCTCTCCAGACCTTAAATCAGAAAACAGCACAGATCTCGATCAGAACAGCTCAACGAATAGTCGATCAAGCCCGAATAATCAGACTTGATCAGACAGAATCAGCGTTTTTTCTTCTTGTGCCGATCCTTGCGAAGTCTCTTCTTCCGCTTGTGCGTCGCTATCTTCTTTCTTTTTCTTTTTTTACCGCTCGGCATATTCCATCCTGTCCATAAAATAAGAATACCGTTACCACAGAGTCTACATAATATAAAAATCCGCCCACAAATAGCAAACGGATTTTATTTATAGCGAAAGATCTGTAGATACCCCCTACACGTTGACCTTCAGCTTCAATTCGTTGGAAGCCTTGAAAAAAGGAACCAGCTTCGCTGGTACATCAACGGATTCTCCTGTACGAGGATTCCTGGCTTTCCTGGGGTTGCGGCTCTTGACCTTGAAACTACCAAACCCACGCAGCTCAACTTTATCCCCTTCGGAAAGGGCTTTGCAGATATTCTCGATGATCATATTGACCACGACACTCGTGTCTTTCTTGCTGAGCCCCGTGTCCTTTGCGATTTCTTCAACAAGATCGGCTTTAGTCATTTCAGCACTCCCTGGTTAAACGTCTGAGCCCCGTTTTCCCAAACACTGTTATCTTCAGAGTAACCTTGAGGATTGTAATCAAAGATGCAACCTGTTGTCAAAAGAAAAATTACTGAAAATGATATCTTTTTCAGGATACAATATTCCTGGTTATTGATTGAATCTTGATCGACAGACAGAAAAAGTTCCCCGTTTGGAGCGTGTATCCGAGTCCGTGATAATCTGCAACACGTGAGGATGAGAAACACGTCAAGGACAAGCCACGGACCTACAGGGAACTCTCCGCGTGCATCACTCTCACCTTCAAGAGGCATGCCATTTGAATGTCTTGACGCGAATTAAATGCAACATGTTGTTATAGCTTGTGTTAGGCTCTTGCCTCCACAGGCCTGCAACTTATGATACAATATTGGAAATGAGATTCAGTAGCAAAATGAGATTATCTTTTGCTGCCCTGCCCTCGGTAGTGTCTCAAGAGATTCCTGCATCCCTTATCGAGACCAGACAACGACTCGGAAGCAATCAGCGTTTCCATCAGATCGCGGTCCGTCACATCACATATTACGGCGTTGAGCCCGTGCGGAAGGGCCATGGACAGAAATGTCCTGTTAATGAGTCTTCTCATCGGAAGCCCGTATGAGACATTTGACAATCCACCAGTCAGATGACAATCCGGATACTGCCGGACAATTATATCCATCGTCGCCAGTGCTGTCATCAACCCCGATATATCTGTCGCCATGGGGGAAAATACCGGATCTATGAATATCTTTTCATCCGGCATTCCGTTCTCTCGCATAATCCCGATGGCTTTTTCGGCCAGTGCCGCTCTTGTCTCTGAGTCTGAAGGAACGCCATGGTCATTTTTCAGCATAACGATAATACCCGCGCCCGACACTGAAGCCTCCGGCAGATATCTTTTGAAGACTTCGTCAGTACAGGCAAACGAATTAAGCAGACATTTCTCTCCGAAGAGACCTGCCGCCGACAATAGAAGATCGGGGTCGGCACTGTCAATCGAGACATTTATACCGTGCCTGCCTATGACTTCTCCAGCAGTGTTGAAAAGCGCTTCCTTTTCCCCTGCCATCATCATCGAAGCGTTGATATCTATATAATCCGCTCCACAGTCAATCTGTTTTACAGCAAGATCAAGGAGGGCATCTACATCCTCAGCATCGAAAAGTGCTCTGACCTTCTTGTTGCTGCTGTTTATTCTTTCGCCTATCAGGATAGTATTCATATGTTTCCCCTCTCCACGCAAGAGCAGGATCCCCACGGATTTTTCAGGAGTTGAAGCCGGACATGCGACAAAGGCGGTAGAGTGTCCTGAAAAGTTCCATTATCTCAGATGTGAATTCCTGGTTCCTTCTGTCCATCATGATCTCGGCCGTACGTAGCGCCTTGTCCAGTTCATACTCGATTAACTCGGGTTCGGCCTGCCAAGTAAAGCTGGGAATGAATTTCGGAGGAAACCCGACGGTCATCACGTTCGAGCAGAAACCCGCGACAGATCCAGTATTCATTCTCGTGTTTATCGCGATCTTTGCGTGATCTCCCGCAATAAGCCCGAGAAAACGCTTTCCTGTTTCCCTTATCCTTCCCGAATTCCATGCCCTTATCTTTCCATAATTATTCTTAAGATCGCTGTTACAACTCCCTGCTCCAATATTTACCCAGGACCCGACATAGGAATGGCCAAGGAACCCTTCGTGTTGTTTGTTTGTAAAGGAGGCAATGATCGATTCCCCGACTTCCCCCCCTACTCTACAGAATCGGCCTATCGAAGTACCTTTCCCGATCTTTGCTCCACCTCTCACAATTGTTCCTTCGCCGATATAGCAGGGCCCATATATAATAGAATTCGGCTCTATGCTTGCACCATCGGCGATAATGATAGGTCCACCTGAAGCGTCGAGTACTGTCCCTGATCTGACTTCAACGTCTTCACCTATGATAATATCGTCTTCGTTGATCAGATCGACTCCCTTGTACAGGGCGGATTCAGGAGCCGAACCTCTGAATGGGATTTTCTGAAAATCATCGATAATGCAACTATCGTTTTCTCCTATTAACTGCCAGTAGTAGGAAAGAAGCTTTGTGCCGGTCTCCTCGACAGCCACTTCACTTTCCGATGCCCATTCTTTCAGAGCCTTTTCCTTTATGGCGATGACTTCATCTCTACTTGGCTCATCCGGCCCTGTATTCTCACCATTTTGCCCCTTGAACGAACCGAACAACCTTTCGACTGATTCATTCGATAAAGCTTTCTCCAGAAATCCGAGAAACGATGCTGCCGCATCTTTCCCAAGCCTGGCAATGACCGGTATACCGTTCTTGTGGACCAGAGTCCCTGTAGCTATATCATCGACAAAAGTGGTCAACTCATCTTTGTAGGTCAGCAAACGTCCGTTTATGAAAAGGATCTCCTCGTCTGGAAGCTCATTTACTAAAACGTCAGGTCCAGTTTCGCCTGGCACATCACCAGCTACACCCTGAAGATATTGCCTGCAAACAAGAATAAGCCTCGAAGGGTTGACCTCGAAAACGATCCTTTCCCGGATCGTCTGGGTACCCAGCATCAGCTCAAAAACAGGTTTGTTAAGTGATAAGGGGAAGAAATTGGGATATCGATCATCTTCGAAGATGCACAGAACACCCGAATCTTTCAAGTCTTCCATGGCCAACCGCATCCTCTTCCAGATTTTCAGACACACCCTCCGGGACAGGCGCAGGATTAAAAAAAAGTGGAGTTGACGGGGATCGAACCCGTGACCTCTTGACTGCCAGTCAAGTGCTCTCCCAGCTGAGCTACAACCCCAACTACCGAGATATTATCAATTAATCCCGATTCGTCAAGAATAAAATCCACTCAGCCCGATTATTGGGTGTCTATTGTCGTTCAAACTGGTTTTCAGACCATCTGGACCCTGGCCATCAATTCGTCCACAGCTGTAAGCAGTTCCTCGGGTCTGTAAGGCTTGGTGATATACTTTGAGACTCCCTCTTCGAACGCCATCTGATAATCCTTCTCATTCACCCTGGCAGTCAGAAAGATGACGGGCGTATCAAACATCTGAACAGATTCTGATAATCTGCGAGCTACCGCGTGCCCGTCTCCAGCTGGCATTCCAATATCCAGGATTATAAGATCAGGTCTCTCTCTGAATGCAACATTCGTTGCCTGGACCCCATCCATTGCCGTAACAACCTCATAACCATTTGCTTTCAACCTGAGGCTCACTGTCTTTACGATCTCGGCCTCGTCGTCCACTACGAGGATCTTCCCCTTTGACATATCTTCACGCCTCCTTTTAATCGGAACTCTTTCCCGACAAGGCTTTCTCCAGGCCTTCAACCGTTCTCAATCTGTCTTCATCGAGGAGTATCCCGATTTTCTCCAGGAAGACGTTCACATCAAACGGTTTGGCGATATAGTCATCGGCCCCGAGTTCCATCAGTTCAGAGAATCTTTCCTTATCGCCGGAAATCAGCAGTACTTTTGTTTCCGATGCAGAATCACTTTTCTTTATCTGCCTTAACACCTGAGCAATATCACAATAAGGCATGTTTATATCCAACACTACGAGATCCGGCTTGAAATTACCGTAACGAATGCAGGCATCGTAACCATCGAGAGTCTGTTCCATTTCGATTGGGAAATTACTCGTCGTCAGTATTGATCTGATCATGTTCAATACCCCGATATCATCATCGACGACCAGTACCTTCTTTTTAGTTTCAACACTCCTGACCAGAGAAAGATCTTCGATAGCAAGTCCAGCCCACTTCTCAGCACTCCTTGAAAGATCGATCTCCATGACAAATAGTTTCGAAGTGATATCTACCCCGGCTTTATTAAGCAGATATCTATGCATCGCGCCTTTCAACACCTCGACACCTTTATCCC
Organism: Candidatus Latescibacterota bacterium; assembly: GCA_019038625.1. Lineage (NCBI taxonomy): Bacteria > Pseudomonadati > Candidatus Latescibacterota > Candidatus Latescibacterota bacterium. The sequence continues at coordinate 21,467 of JAHOYU010000119.1, forward strand.
CACCTTCGATCAGAGCAGCGAGAGAATTCATAGATGTCAATCTGATGATATCAACATCAGAATGGCCTGCCTCTTCCAAGATTTTCTCTTCGAGCTCCCCAAACAAGCCTTCCATTTTCAATCCATCATATCGTGGTGATCTTACCAGGAATGATTCAATTTTGATCATCAACAGGATTTGTTTTTTCTCTGATTTTTCCATCCCGGCAAGAGCATCATGTATCACAGACCTGAAAAGCAATTCATCAGAATACTTCGGAAGTGAAAAAGTGAATATGCTTCCCTTATCAGGCTCACTCCTCACAGATATCGTGCCTTCGTTCATCTCAATCAGCTTCCGTGCTATAGCAAGTCCTAGCCCTGTACCCTGCGAACCTGGACCGTAACATCTTCCGATCTGTGTAAACCGTTCGAATATCTTTCCCTGTTCCTCTACAGCTATTCCTGGCCCATCGTCCTCGATTTCCACCACAACTCGATCCTTCCTGACTAATCCCCTTATGATTGTTGCGCCCCCGGCTTGCACGTATTTATTCGCGTTCCCAAGAAGATTTACCAGTACACGGATAATCAGACCTTCATCACAGATAACACTTCCTGCAGGCAATTCGATATCGATATTCAGGTTCTGTTCTTTTGCCGCAAATCGAGGTTTGAAATCCCTGTACTGAGCTTTCAGGACCCGTTCGATATCTACTTTTCTCCTTTTCAGAGACACTCTACCCGACTCCATCTTCTGAAGATCCAGGATCTCGTTTATCAGGTCTCCCAGCCTGTCACAATTATTGAGTGCGGAATCGAGGTATTCCTCCTGTTCCATCGTGACTGGACCACCGAATCCGTCCTTCGTTAGGGATACGAATTCACGTATTATCGTCAGGGGTGTCCGTAATTCATGAGATGCTGTCGATATAAATTCGCTTTTTATGTTATCGAGCTCTTTCAACTTCCGGTTCGCTTCCATCAACTTCTCGTTATCCATCCTGATCTTTTCACGCAGCTTCATCACTTCCTGCTGCGCGCTGTATTTATCGAGAGCTTTTTGTATCATGTCAGGCAGCACATCGTAAAACATAGTGTCTTTCACGACATAATCGTAAGCGCCCTTCTGCAAAGCGTGGACCGCGACTCTCTCATTTCCCTGGTTAGTCATCACAATCACAATCGAATCCGTACCCATTACATCCAGCAGATCAAGACCGTTTCCGTCAGGTAGTCGGTAATTCGTTAAAATCACTTTAAAATGACTTTTCTTCAACTCTATTGTCGCATTTTCGAGATTATCCACGATGACAGGGTTCCACAGGGCATTCTTCTCAAGAGAAATACTCGCCAGTAGAGCGTGATCGGGATTGTCCTCGACAATAAGGATATTTACCGATTCACCAGCAGTTTTCAGATTGTCTCCCTCAACACTCATCGTCTCGATCCTGTCGCTTGTCACACCTAGGTAACCAGTCTTTCAAGTGGTAAAGTAAAATAAAAGGTGCTTCCCGTTCCTGGAATTGATTCGAGCCATATCTCTCCACCATGAAGCTCTACTATCCTTTTTGCCATAGTGAGTCCGGCGCCCGGACCCTCAATTCTTCTATTATCGACGGGGACTTTCTCGAACATCCTGAATATTCTCTCATGATATTCTACGGGTACACCTTCTCCATTATCCCTGACATAAAAAGTTCCCCCATCGTTATGATCAGCTGGAGCCTTTCTCTTGAAGCCGATCTCAATAAATGGCATCTCCCTGGAAGGCATATATTTTATGGCGTTATCGATTAATTCAGCAAAAAGGGTCCGCACTCTTATCCTTTTCCCAAAGACATTCGGCAATTTGCCGGGCCTGATAACTGATATTTCGTCGCATCCTGTCGCTTTCACAGCATCCGATACGACATCTTCTACCAGTTCGTTCATATCTATTGCCTCAGAGTGAATGCCCCCGCTTTTTATTCTCGAGACTTCAAGAAAACCAGAAAGGAGCCTCTCCATCCGAACCGCACTTTTCACTATCCTCTCGAGATAGTCATGAGATTTCGGATCCAGACAATCCCGGGTTCTTTCCTCCAGAAGATTTGCGAAACCATGTATAGAGACAATCGGAGTCTTGAGGTCGTGCGATGCCATATGAATTATCTCTTCCAGTTCATGTCTGTTTACTTCAAGACTTCTGTTCGCTCTTTCAAGTTCGATACTGTATTCAGCCAGTTTCTTCTCAGTTTCTTTTCGGCTTTTGATCTCGGCCTCGAGCTCTGTGCGGCTCTTTACAAGTCCTACCGTTTCATCTTTCAGTATTTTTCTTATTCTGGAAACATCCACACCGTCTTTCCTGGAATATTCCTGCAGGGAGAATTCAAAGATTATATTCTCAGCAGTCCGGTCTTTGCCTGGCACTGAAGTTAAAAACACTCTGTTATCAAGAAGTTTTCCGTCCGAAGTAAGGATAGGAATATATTCTTCTCTAGGATCTGTAGAAAGTTCCATAGTATCTTTCCCCTTGAACATCTTCTCGATCCTTGCTTTGAACAAACCGTTTTCCATAGATGGGATCAGGACTCTCAGGTCTGTCGCTATTGCGCTCTTCCTTTCGATTCCGGTCAAATCCTCGATCTGTCGGCTCCAGAAGATCACCGAGTAGTCGCGGTCTATCACAATCACCCCGGCACGCAGGTAATCGTAGATTTTGTATCTTCCAATATCATTCATTGTATCGAGCACTGTTCATCCTTTCCCGTAGTGCCCCTGACAGACACTTATCCGGGCATTCCTCTACCACTTTATCGGGTCACATTATTATTACTTTATGAAATTCAAATGATTGATCCACACATTGAACCATTGTACAGAATAAAAATTAGATGAAATATCCCGGGAATATAGGCCTTGACAGTTGAGCTGAATAAAATTTAATTTCTCTTTGTGCCGGAGTGGTGAAATTGGTAGACGCAGGGGACTCAAAATCCCCCGGTACTTAGTACCGTGAGGGTTCGATTCCCTCCTCCGGCACCATTATCTTTCAATGAGTTAAAC
>JAHOYU010000120.1 GCA_019038625.1 Candidatus Latescibacterota bacterium
AAGAAGAACCGTATGAAGGACTTATGGTGGGGAATTTATGGATTTATCTTCCTTTAGCAAAGGAAAAAGGTTTTCAAGAAAGATATATACCTTTACTTTACGAACAGGACGATTTTTTATTTGATCCGTACATCAGAAATAAAGCGATAGATCATCTTAAGAAAACCGGTATGGTAGTGCTGAATATTCAAAGACTTATGGGAGGTCGCATTAATGAGGGTATTCTTCTTTCGTCAAATCCTGAAGCAGATGTCAGTCCTAATAAATTTTCAGGTAGAGTCATGCGCATGCCTTTCATGGAAGGGTCACCAGAATATTTAAGGTTAATTGTTTTAACTGCTGCAAATCCTTCACTTGATGATTTCCTCCCAATTCCATTATCCTGTACTCCATATATTCAGATATTTTTTCGCCACCACAGTTTTAGTGTTAAATAAAAATTCCTTTTACTTGATGGGGACACTGCGGTGCCCTATTGGCGTGAAGAATATGTTCAAGAAAAATCTTTTGCGACCGTATCTGGAAAAGGTGTTCGACGAATATTCCCCAGACGGCAGACCGGATTTGAAGGTGTTGAAGTTCGGGATGGTCTTGCCCCCGTTTTAGGTCCAACCTGAGGGTGAGTTTTGGGCATAAAATTATGGGGGGCCGGTACCTCCCCGGGACTGGAGCGTAGCGGAAGGCCCGGGGAGGTACCGGGATGCAAACTCCGAGGGTGGAACATTTCCAAGACTGCTGTGAGGTCTTTGTTCATTGTAATCTTTCCGCCACGCTTCCACTTTTTCCTGTGCGTCGTCAAGACTCATAAACCAGTGTTCATTCAGGCACTCCTGGCGGAGTCTTGCATTGAATGCCTCTATGAACGCATTGTCCGTGGGCTTGCCGGGCCTGCTGAAATCAAGTTGCACTTTGTTCCAGTACGCCCACAGATCGACATCCTTCGATATGAACTCCGGCCCGTTGTCCACACGGATAGTTTCCGGCTTTCCGTGCTCGGCGCTGATCTTCTCAAGTTGCTTCACGACTTCAATTCCCCTGATGCGCTGGGCAACGTGTGTTGCCAGACTCTCACGGGTATGGTTATCCACTATCGTTAAAATCCTGATTCGGCGTCCATCATATAGCTGATCGCTCATGAAGTCCATACTCCAGCATTCGTTCTTCTTCGATGCCGTGGGGCGGATTTCCCGTTTCAGACACGCCACGCGTCTCCTGGGCGGCTTCTTCCTCATTGCAAGCCCTTCTTCACGGTACAACCTGTAAACTCTCTTGTGATTCACCTTCCAGCCTTCCCTCTCCAGCAATACATGAATTCTTCTATACCCGTATCCAACACGGGAAAACGCTATATCCCTGATCCTCATTCTCAGTGCCGGCTGAGGGTCTGCCACGCTTTCATACCTGATTGCCGATCTTGCGAATTTCAGCGTCATGCAGGCCCGCCGCTGCGATACCTCGTACGCAATCTGAAGCTCCTGCACGAGATCCCTTTTCACGGCAGGCCTCAGAGCTTTTTTGACAGCACATCCTGGAGCATCTGTTTGTCCAGGGTAAGATCCGCCACCAGACGTTTCAGCCTGATGTTCTCATCTTCAAGCTGCTTGAGGCGGCGAACTTCAGCTGTCCCCAGCCCCTTATACTTCTTCTTCCATCGGCAAAATGTCTGCTCAGCGATCCCCATCTTCCGGCAGATTTCCTGCACCGGTGTTCCACTCTCCGCCTGCCTCAGCGCAAATGTTATCTGCTCTTCACTGAATCTTTTCTTCATTTCCTGATCTCCTTTTCCCTTGCGATTTATTATCCATTTTCTCGCTCAGGTTTTGGACCAGGAAACGGGGTTCAGACCATCCTTACTGGTGGTAATACCTTTCTATAGCGAAAGGATCTCACTTGCTTCACTGCCCAACCGCAGGGAGACAGGAGGTCGACCGGAGGTTGGGCAGTGAAGAGAAATATTTTCCTCGCCACATTCCTGTGCAAATTCCTTCGGTGTCTTGTATCCCAGGCTGCTGTGTGGGCGCAATTCATTATACTCGCGCCGCCAGTTTTCTACTATTTTCTGTGCTTCTTTTTTGTTTCTGAATAATTCCCGGTTAAGGCATTCGGCCCGAAGGCGCGAGTTGAAACTTTCGACGTATGGGTTTTCCCAGGGGCTGCCGGGTGTGATGAATATCGTGGAGCATCCCTGTTCTTCCAGCCACTTGCAGAGGGACCGGGCTATGAACTCCGGGCCGTTGTCGCTTCGGATGTGCTTCGGCGCACCGCGAAGCAGGAACAGCCAGCTGAGGGTGTCCATTACTTTGCGTGATGTTATGGAGCTGTCTACGCGAAGTTCCAGGCACTCCCTGGTATATTCGTCTACTACCACGAGTATGCGAATCTTCTCTCCGCGCTCTGTGCTGTCGGCCACAAAGTCGTAGCTCCATACGTGGTTCCTGTACTGTGCTTTGTTCACTGTTTCCACTGTGTTACCGTGCCGTTTCTTCTTCGGCCTGCGCCGGGGCAGTTGCAGCCCCTCGGCTTTCCATATCCGGTGCACTCTCTTGTGATTCACTTTTTTGCCCTCCCGATCAAGCAGCGCCGCGATCATTCGGTATCCATACTTCTTGTGTATCCAGGCCAGTTCTTTTATCCGGCTCCGGATTTCTGTTTCGTCCTTACGAACTACCGGGACGTATCGAAACCCCGTTCTGGATATTCCCGCCAGAGCGCATCCTTTGTTCTCCGAGAATCCCCAGTCCTTGATCAACGCTTTTGCGGCTGTCTTCCTGTCGGAAGGGCTCACCATTTTCTTGACAACAGATCCTTCAATGCGGCATTGTCCAGCGCCTGCTGTGCCACGATCTCTTTGAGCCGCCTGTTCTCCGTCTCAAGCTGCTTGAGGCGTTTTACCTCGTTCACTTCCATATCTCCGTACTTGTCTCTCCATCTGCGTATCGTGTTCTCGCTTACTGCATACTCCCGGCTCGCCTGGGCTATGCTCTTGCCTCCCAGTACTTCTCCAACAATTCTCACAATCTGCTCTTCCTTGTACCTCTTCCTTTTCATGGCTCGCTTGCCCCCTCTTCCTTAGTATCCCCTCATTCCTCCTTGTTCTTTTCTCGGGGGGCAGGCCACACCCGCTACGTCAGTTTTTTACTTTACTGCAACCTGTTTTTGCATGTGAATACATTAACCTACTGTAGAAACAGTGTCAACAAAGGCGCGGGACACTATTTAATCCTTTTTTGTGCGCACATTTGTGCCAATAGCCTTATGCAGCCCGGGTTTTTTTGGCAATCTATACCTGAATCTCCGCGCGAAAATCTGATTGTTCAGCTATAATATACTTATTCTCGTGGAGAAGACAGCAATGAATTGTCCCAAGTGTAACAAAGAGGTTCCCGGGGGAAAGAAATTCTGCTCGGGCTGCGGCGCACCCATTAGTGCGCCTTCGCCTGCTCCTGCCTCAAAACCGACGAACCCCTCGACCGGGAAAACCAGGCTGCCGCCAGGGACACAACCGGCCGGGGGGAAAGGTAAAAAACGCGGGAAAAAACCTCTGACTTCAAAAGAAATCAAGGGATTCGACCCACCGAAACTGAAACCTGACCTGAAAAAGAAGGCCCCAGAAACCGAATCCACTCCGAAAGTGGACATTCGCAAAATTGCTGTGGATGCCTGGGCTGCCCTGGCCACACCCTGGAAGTTCATCCCTCCAGTTGATTCAAAGTTTTCCGGAACTGTGAAGTCAGGCCTCACTCTTGCCGTAGCTTCTATACTGGTTGCTATCGTTG
>JAHOYU010000121.1 GCA_019038625.1 Candidatus Latescibacterota bacterium
GGAACAGCTGAGATGACGGGATTCAAATTGCCGACAGGTGCAAGTAACGGTTACGTACTTACTTCCGATGCCAGTGGTATCGGTACTTGGCAAGCAGGGGGTAGCGGCAGTGGAGACATCACAGCGGTCAACGCCGGAAACGGACTGGTAGGAGGAGGAACTTCGGGGGAAGTATCATTGAATATACTTGTTGGAACAGGCATCGCTGCCTCAGCGGATATGCTAAGTCTTACCTCTGATTACAGCTCCGGCAGTGCATATGATAGCCGATTTGTGAATGATAGTGATCTCGATCACCTGGATTCAGCTGACGGCAGCGTGCCCAACGCTTTATATGTAAACAACAACGGAAAAGTGGGAATTGGTACTACCAGCCAAACGCACACACTGGAAATATATTCTCCGACCAATGCAGACATATATTTAAAAAGTGGTTCCGCACCGACATTACTTCTGGATAACTCAACCTATGCAAATCCGTGGCGAGTGTTGGTTGAAGATACCAGTGGTAAGTTTATCATCTCAGATGGCCTGACAGCGCAGAGGTTTTTCATAGATTCTGCGGGCAATATAGGAATCGGCGAAAACAACCCGGCTTCTCGCCTGGATGTGGCAGGAACAGCTGAGATGACGGGATTCAAATTGCCGACAGGTGCAAGTAACGGTTACGTACTTACTTCCGATGCCAGTGGTATCGGTACTTGGCAAGCAGGGGGTAGCGGCAGTGGAGACATCACAGCGGTCAACGCCGGAAACGGACTGGTAGGAGGAGGAACTTCGGGGGAAGTATCATTGAATATACTTGTTGGAACAGGCATCGCTGCCTCAGCGGATATGCTAAGTCTTACCTCTGATTACAGCTCCGGCAGTGCATATGATAGCCGATTTGTGAATGATAGTGATCTTGATCACCTGGATTCAGCTGACGGCAGCGTTGCAGGTGCCGTGTTTGTGGATAATGACGGTAAAGTCGGTATCGGCACCACCAGCCCGGACTGCCTGCTTCATGTCATGAAAGCTGGTGATACCGAGATCTGTGTAGAGCATCCCGGCCCTACGTATGATAAGAATGTCGGGTTTCGAATAAAAGCGAACACAGTTAGCGGGAGTCCATACGCGAACTGGTTCCTTCAATCAGACTGGAGTGGTAATTTTGCTTTAAGAGATGAGACTGCCGGCACCAGACCATTCTTTGTCGAGGCAGCCGCGCCGAATTATTCATTGTGCATCAAGCAATCCGGCAGCATCGGATTGGGTACGAATACTCCCTCCTATAAGCTGGATGTTACCGGTGATATCCAATGCGTCGCGCTCCACGAGACATCCGACGAACGGTTGAAGACCAACATCAAGCCGCTCGAAAATGCTCTGGAAGCGGTAATGAATCTGCAGGGTATATCATTCGAGTGGAACGAAGCAGCTGAATCAAAAGGGGCTCAAGCGGGTAAGGAGCAAATCGGTTTGATCGCACAGGAAGTAGAGCGGGTCCTTCCAGAGCTGGTAGCCACGGCTGAAGATGGGTATAAATCAGTCGATTACAGCAAATTGACAGCTGTCCTTATCGAGGCTGTAAAGGACCTAAAATCAGAAAACGAAATATTGATGAAAAAAATCAAAGCACTCGAAAAAGCCATGGAGTAGATCCTGTTGGGAATCACTTATAACTTTAGTCTTTAGATTCCATCGATTGACGCTGTGCGGGGACAAATAATTGAAATAAAATCTATTTTGATGTGTAATGGCAATGTCACCGGAATTAACATAAATCTGCTTGTCACCTGTATGGCTCGCAATATTGATCAAGGATGTCTGAATGTCAAAATTAATAGAATCGATCAAATCCCCTCATATCCAGATTGCGCTGGTAACGGGGCTCAGCATATTATTCCTGGCGTATGCATCCAAGCGAGTGTCGGCGGAACCGATAGGATACCTGCAGATGGCGATACCGCCATTTCTGGCGACGATCTATAGTGCTGTATTAAAGAAGCATAAAGGCAAAAAGATCTGCACGACCTGGTATTGGATCGTGGCAATAATAATAGCCACTGCTCTGGTTATCGTGTTAAATATGATCTGATTCCTCCCTTCCTTCATGAAAGGAAACTGACATGAGCCTCGCCTGTCCACAATGCGGCAAACGGCTTGGCCGTGGGGAAGTGATCAAGTTCATCCGTCTGGCAACTATCTACTGCGTTCAATGCAATTCTCCACTGTCAATTGATAAAACCGGGCGGCTGGCGATATGGCATCCGGTGATCCTGGCATTTCTTCTCAGCATATTATTCATGAAAGTGACTCCCTACCAACCCATTATGTTAATTCTGCTGCTTGCAGGTTTTGTGGTTGGTGCGTTCAACGGGGATAAATACGGCACATTGCACCTGTCTTCAGAAGATAAAGAGGAATAAATGGCAAAAGCAGTAAATATTGAAGAATGTTTTGAGATGTTTAATGATACATTTTCCCCCAAGATCGTTGGAAAGTTAAATGGACAGCATGTCATGCTTGTCCGTTGTGAAGGCGACAAGGTTCCCTGGCACACGCACGATGATGAAGATGAAATGTTTCTGGTGGTAGAAGGAACACTTGAGGTAATGTTAAAAGATGAAAACATAACTTTACAGGCTGGCGAATTCTATATAGTCCCAAAAGGTGTTGAGCATCGTGTTGTTCCGCGAGGCCACGTCAAGCTTGTATTGTTTGAACCCGAAGGTATTGCTCATACTGGAAAAGTGGAGACGGAGATCACTAAAAAGGTCTTTGATCGACTCGAATTATAGAAATTGTTGATGAATACAAAAAACACGAGACTTGGTATCCTCTTTATTTTTTTTGTTGGGGTTATTGTATCATCAACATTTTCTTTTTATAAAATTCAGTCATTGAGTTTTCATACGAGAGATTATGCCCTGTATATGCAATTTTCCTCAAAACTGCTGGATCCGGACCTTGCGGACCGATATTCCCTGAATCCAAATGGTTATAATATTTTGAGATTTTCCGGAACAGAGGGCGAGGATAGCTTTCATAAAGCAATTCACCTGGAGCCGGTGAAATATGTATACGCGATCATATATAGATTCTTCAAGAGTCCGTTATTACTCTTTTTGTTTATCGCAATAATCTATTTCTCTCCACTTTTATACCTTGCACGATTTCATCCAATGGACACCGGGCTGGACAGGTATTTCATGGTGATACTTTCTGGCTTATACGTTGTTTTTCCTTCCACGGTCGAGGTGGTAGCATATGACCTGAGACCCTATGTCTTGTTGGCGCCATTGTTCCTGCTTTCAATGCTGTCCGTATACCTGAGACGTCCATTATGGGAAAAGCTGGTATTTTTTAATCTCATGTTCATTGCGCGGGAAGAAGGACTGGTCTTTGGACTCATCGTGATATTGTTTGCTATCGCTGGCTGCAAGGATAGACAAAGCAGGAGATCCCATGCTACAGGGTTGATATCATCGTGGTTTATATGGCTTGTTCTCTCGCTTATGTATTTTATCTGGACAGGATATTCGTTTAATGCAGTTCTGAACCTGCGAGTTACTCTATTTGTCCTGGCTGTTGCTGCTTTTTCTCTCCTCGCGTTGCTCCTGTTATGGCGAAAAGCCATAGAAGAGAAAGTCTCTCGAGGTTTTCTTCAGCTCATCACTTATGTCCTGGTATTTGCCCCACTAGGGTTTCAATACTTTAAGCCCAATTTACATAGATTTACAGGCAACCCTCTGGACGGCATAAAATATGCGACCTTATCACTTGTCACCTACCCAAAATATAACCTTTATTTTATCTGTGCCTTATTGCTCACATTTCTGGTATGGGAGCTGATGAGGAAGCGAAGAATTAAACAAATTATAATTGGCTGTCTGGTCATCGCTACAATTATGTTCGTATCTGTAAACGCGATATTTCTTCGGCGTGACATAACTATTGAAAAATATACTGCAAGCGAAGTCATTCATGATTTGCGAGAGTCGACTGATAAATACAGTACTTTTATTCTCACTGATTATGCTACACACCAGGCGTTCTATGATTATGAAAATGTCTATGTCTATAATCGGCTGCCCTGGTATTTAGTGGCAGGTCAAGAGCGATATTACCCGGACCCTGAAAACATATCAGCATTAAAGAAGCTCTTAAAAAGCGATATCGAATATATTGTCGTATCCCGGGAAAGCACAGAAGAAATCGAGAGGTTATTAAGATCCTCTTCGATCGAAGTGCCACAAGCCGACGCAGGAAATGGGACATATAAGATAATCAGGTTGCGATAAAGCAGTGTCGCAGGAATCCGGAACACAGATTATTCATTCTGCTGTCATCCGCGTCCGGCATGAATTAAAGTAAGTATTTGTAACAAAGCACTTTTTTGTATTACAATTGTGACTCATGCTGACGTGTGCTGAGGCTGATCATTCGGCTCAAGAGGGCTTGCTATGGCAGAGAAAGTCACGATTCGTGAAGACCTCCAGATCATTCAGGTTGACTCGTATGGTGATGTGAACGCCGAGGACCTGAAAAAATCACTTGAGACGGTATTCAAGATTCGACAGGAACAGGGTCTGACCAGGGTGCTTGTCGATGCTACCAGAGAAACTTCACTCCCTTCTACCCCTCGCGTCTTCGAATTTGGATCACAACTGGCCGAATTGCTTCGAGGGATGAAGTTTGCACTTGCCACTTCACCTGAGACGGATCGAGACCTGAGATTTCTTGTGACCGTGGCAATCAATCGGGGAGCTCAAGTCAGTGTTTTCGATTCGGTGGATGACGCGCTTGTGTGGTTGATGGAAGATCCAGGGTAATATGAAAGACCAGAAAAAAACAAAAGATCAGCTTAGTGTAGAATTAAAGGAGATGCATCAGCGCGTTGCTGAGTTGGAAGAGAATGAGACCAGAGGTATAAAGGTACAGGAGGCGCTGAGGGAAAGCGAAGAGCGGTTTCGGGCAACCTTTGAGCAGGCAGCAGTCGGAATCACTCATGTGTCACCTGAAGGGCGATTTTTGCGCATCAACCAGAAATTCTGCGATATTGTGGGATACTCACGAGATGAGATACTCCAACTGAAATATCAGAATATTACCCATCCGGACGATCTCGATGTCGACGTCGACCGGGCGGGTGATCTGTTGTCCGGAAAAAGCAAAACAGATGTTTTGGAAAAACGATACATCCACAAAAACGGTGAACCAGTGTGGGTTCATCTGACAGTCTCTCTGGTGCGAGACGAAGCAGGCCAGCCAAAATGGTTTATCGCAGTCATTCAGGATATCACTGAGCGCAAAGAAGCAGAGGAAAAGCTTCGAGAGAGTAAAGAGCGTTTCGAGAAAATCACTTCACAATCCCCTATTCCTATGGTTATCACTGATTCCATAGGCAATGTTGAATATTTCAACGATAAATTTATCAAGACCTATGGCCACACTATGGATGATATATCGACCGCCGAGCAATGGTGGATCGCTGCCTACCCCGACGAAGATTATCGTCTGCTTGTACGACGATCATGGGAAAAAGCAATCGCTGAGGCAGCTGAAAAAGGGACTCAGATCGAAACTCAGGAATGGGATATCACATGCAAAGATAGTTCGGTGCGCCATGTTGAGTTTAATATGATGCCCCTGGGTGAGATCTCTGTCATTGCGATGAACGATATTACCGAGCGCAAACAGGTAGCGGACGCGTTGCGGGAGAGCGAGATGAAATATCGACTCCTGTCCACCAACACGCTGGATACGATCTGGACCACAGACCTTGAATTCAATATAACCTTTATCAGCAATGCTGTATTCGACTTCCTGGGATACACACCCCAGGAATTCTTAGGCAGGAATCCCACGGATTTTACAGTGTCGGAGGATATGCCAGCGCTTGAGAGAGCGGCTAATGAATTAATTGTCATATATAAAGAAGGAGAGATCCGACAAAGCATGGTCGAGGTCCGGCAGATCCGAAAGGATGGCACAATAATAGATGTCGAGCTTACCGCTAACTTGCTGCAGGATAGAACGGGACAGGTCATAGGTTTTCAGGGCAGAAGCATTAACATCACAGAGCGAAAACAGAAAGAAAAGGCGTTACGACTCACGCAGGCCTCCGTTGATAATTTAATGGATGCAGTTTACTGGATGGGAGCAGATGCAAAATTCATCTATGTGAATTCTGCGGCGGTCGAGGCTTTGGGGTACTCAAAAGAAGAATTGCTCACAATGACCGTACATGATATAGGTCCCGAATTTCCGAAAGAAGTATGGCCGGAACATTGGGCTGATCTGAAAGAACGCAAATCGTTCGTTCTCCACACCAATCATCGAAGAAAAGATGGGAGCATCTTCCCGGTCGATATATCGGTTAACTTAATCGAATTCGGGGGGACGGAGATCAATTGCGCGATTGCCAGGGATGTCAGTGAGCGCAAGAAGGCTGAAGCAGAATTGTCCGAGGCGTACAATATAATAAATCGTAGTCCGGTGGTTGCGTTTCTATGGAAGAATGTGTCAGGCTGGCCAGTTGTGTTTGCGTCGGAAAATGTGGATAAATTGACTGGCTATTCAGCGCGGGAGTTCACGGAAGGAAAAGCTTCTTACGGGGAAATGATCCATATGGATGATCGTGAAAGAGTTGCCAGCGAAGTCATGAGCAACGAGGCAAATGTGGAGGTGCAGACATTCGTTCATGAACCGTACAGGATCATTACGAAAAATGGAGAAACTAAATGGGTTTCGGATGCGACATATATCCGCAGAGATTCCGGAGGAGTGATCACACATTTCGAGGGAATCGTTATCGATCTCACCGAAAGATTGAAGTTGGAAGATCAATTGCGCCAGGCTCAGAAAATGGAATCCGTCGGACGGCTGGCTGGTGGTGTAGCCCATGACTTCAACAACATGCTGAGTGTGATTCTCGGCCATGTGGAGTTGGTCCTGGAACAGATGGACTCACAACAGCCGCTCTTTGAGGACATGCAGGCAATACGTTCGGCTGCCCGGCGCTCCGCGGACCTTACCCGAAAACTGCTGGCCTTTGCCCGCAAGGAGACTATCACTCCAAGTGTCCTGGATATTAACGAGACTGTGGAAGGGATGCTCAAGATGTTGAGGCGGTTGATCGGTGAGGATATCGATCTTGCCTGGCTGCCGGGGAAGGATGTGTGGCCGGTCAAAGTGGATCCATCGCAGATCGATCATCTACTTGCCAACCTGTGCGTCAACGCGAGAGATGCCATCGAAGGTGTGGGCAAGGTCACCATCGAAACAAATAATAGTACAATAGATAAGTCCTATTGCGCCGAGCATCCGGGTTTTGTTCCAGGCGAGTATGTCATGCTTGCAGTAAGCGATAATGGGTGCGGCATAGACAAGGAAATAATGGACAATATTTTCGAGCCATTTTTCACCTTAAAAGATATGGAAAAAGGCACCGGACTGGGGCTGGCGATGGTCTACGGCATCGTCAAGCAGAACAACGGGTTCATTAATGTGTACAGCGAGCCTGACCTGGGCGCGGTTTTCAAGATCTACTTGCCCCGGAACAGGGTCGAGGACGTAAAGATAGAGGATGAAATTCTTTCGGACCAGGTTGCCCTGGGTAACGAGACCATCCTGCTGGTCGAGGATGAGGCGGCGATACTGAAAATGACCACAGGAATGCTGGAGCGATACGGGTACTCCGTACTGGCCACCTCCGTCCCGAGCGAGGCCATCCGCCTGGCCGGAAAGCGTGCCGACAAAGTCCATCTGCTCTTAACCGACGTGATTATGCCCGAGATGAACGGGCAGGACCTTGCCAGGACCCTACTGTCCCTTAACCCTGGATTAAAGTGTCTGTTCATGTCCGGCTATACGGCCAATGTGATCGCTCGCCACGGAGTCCTGGATGATGGGGTACATTTCCTGCAGAAGCCGTATACACCGCAGGATCTGGCCAGGAAGGTTCGGGAGACACTTGATGGCGAATAGGGGAAAAATAAGTTGGGATGACCGGTTCTGCGAGTATTGAGACTGATGGCATCTCCCCCCCCGCGAGACCTGTTTATCGACCGTTGATCACATCGTCCAGTGTCTCGATGACATACCCGATCTCGTCGTCAGTCAGCTTCGGGTAGAATGGGATAGTGATCGTGCGCGACCCGATGCTCTCTGCAACGGGGAACATTCCCTCCCGGTAACCGAATCGTTCGCGATAGTATGTCATAAGGTGAAGGGGGTGGAAGTTTATCGACATCCCGACGCCCCGTTTCTGCATCTCTGTCATGATCTCGCCGCGCCTTGTCGCATCGACAAGGAGGGTGATAATGTGGCATGCATGTGTCGCTTCGGGCCTGATCGAGTGAAGTTCGACTCCGTCCATCTTTGTAAAAGCTTCCTCATATATCCGGTAGATCTCCCTGCGGCGTTCGAGAAATGATTCTACCTTTTTCATCTGCTCGACGAGTATGGCCGCGTGGATATTGTCCATGTTGTATTTCCAGCCGAGCATCTTCACATCGTATTGTTCGAAATGGTCGGTATAACGTTCCATCGCCGTACGGTCGAATCCGTGGAGCCTCAATTGACGGAGATGTTCGTTCCTTTCGGGGTCTTTCACCGAAATGGCGCCACCTTCTCCTGATGTGATGTTTTTTGTGGCGTAGAAACTGAAGCAGGCGTAATCGCTGTAATGGCCAGGTTTCTTTTCCATCCATTCCGCTTCGAGAGAGTGTGCCGCGTCCTCGACGATGACCAGGCCGTGCATGTCCGCTATATCGCGCAGGGAGGACATGTCGCACATCTGGCCATAGAGGTGAACTGGCAATATACCGCGGGTCTTCGCGGTGACCGCTTCTTCAACGGTATCAGGGGCGATATTGCCGGTTGCCGGGTCAACATCGACAAGCACCGGTGTGCCGCCGGCCATCAGGATTGCGTTTGCCGAGCCTATGAATGTCAGTGGGGTCGTGATCACTTCGTCGCCGGGGCCGATCCCACCGGCAAGAAGGGCAAGCTGCA
Organism: Candidatus Latescibacterota bacterium; assembly: GCA_019038625.1. Classification (NCBI taxonomy): domain Bacteria; kingdom Pseudomonadati; phylum Candidatus Latescibacterota; species Candidatus Latescibacterota bacterium. Next base: position 9,004 of record JAHOYU010000121.1, read on the forward strand.
TCGCTCCAGTGCAACTCGTGACAGCTACCGTAAATGGAAGATCCAGGTATGAAGCGAGAGATTCCTCGAACTCGGCGACTTCCGACCCCGTAGTTATGAACAGGGTCCTCAGCACCGAGCCGACTCTCTCTATCTCTTCTTCGCCAATACTGTGTCTGAAGAATTCGACCTTACGCACATTTTCCTTTCGTCTATCGAGGCTCAGCCTGTCCATCAGCACAGTCGGAATACTAATCTATTTTGTCCTGGATTTCAATATCATCACCGGGAAAATCGTTCTTACCCGAATTCTCTCCAGGCCTGTGCGGGTCGACATGCACGAGGATCTTTTCAACCTTCGGGTATTGAGAAGTGATCCGGGCAACGACGTTGTCGATGATGAGATGTGAACGGCTGACAGTCATTTCCGGATCTACCTCGATATGAATCTCCATCCTTATCTTGTCAGCGTAATATCTTGCCATGACATCATGGCACTCCTCGACACCTTCCACGGCGGAAGTGGTTTCGACCACTCCGTCGATGAATTCCCTCGATGGTGAGGTGTCGACGATCTTCCTGACGCTGCCTTTCAAAATGTCGAAGGCTACTTTTGCAATGAAGAACGATACGAGAAGAGCCGCGAAAGAATCAAGTATGGCAAATTTTGGCACGTAGACAGCCAGGGAGATACCCACGAGAGTCACGATGGATGAAAGTGCGTCGGATCGGTGATGCCATGCATTGGCAATCATCGTTTCGCTACCTATCTTCCGGCCCGTTCTGATGGTCGCCTGATAGAGGATCTCCTTGGAGATGACAGAGAGCGCGGCGATGATGATTGTGAATCCACCGGGGATGTTCGTTTCATGGCGATATATCGATATGGTCGCTCCATATCCGATTTTGTAAGCGGCGAAAAGAAGAAGAAGCCCGACACCGATCGAGGTAAGTGTCTCGATCTTTCCATGGCCGTAGGGATGGGACTCGTCTTTTTCCTTTCCGAAGAAGTGAAGTCCGATAAGCACTACTATGTCGGAAATAAAATCTGATATCGAATGGACGCCGTCGGCGAGGAGCGCTCGACTTCGACCGATAGTTCCTCCGCCGAGCTTCAGGATGATGAGTGCCGCGTTCACACCCATCCCGTACCAGGTGATCTTCCTTGCTTCACCCAGGTCGTGGCTGTGATTATTATGGGACTGTCCGCTCATATTATCTCAGATAGATGATCTTCCTCGTCTGCCTGAATTTACCAGCCTTTATCCTGCAAAAGTACACGCCGGAGGTGACAGGCCTGCCGGCATCGTCCTTTCCGTTCCATGTAACGATGTGTCTGCCGGGAGCGCGATCCCTGTTTTCGAGCGTGCGGATCTGTCTTCCTGCCGTATCGAAGATCCGCATTTCCACAGCGCATTTCTCGGCGACTGTATATGCGAGCGTCGTATGTCCGTTGAACGGGTTCGGATAGTTCTGTTCGAGCGAGGTTGCCAATACCGGGATATCCGGCTGATCTTCGTCGTCCTCGACATCGGTCAGATCCTTGACGCTGAATAAGTCGTTACTCGAGTCTTCACCTTCGTTCAGCGCCGCGTCGTAAGCAACGATCTTTATAAGGCAGGAATCAGAGGTCGCCACCGGGGCTATCCACATAAAGGTCGAATCGTTCGCCTCTCCACCGGATAACAGAGAATAATCGGTGCCGGCGTTTACCGAGAACCAGATACTCAGCGAATCTATACCGACATTGTCAGTCGCGATCCATGAGACGTACACGGTATCGCCTGTTTCGATGAATTCTCCGCCGTTCGGATAGACGACGGTCACCTCGGGAGAGATACCGTCGGCGCCGATACAGGCCCCTGCCTGGTTCGAAAAACCACCAGAGTAACCGGAGCTGTTGACTGCCGCTACGCGGAAGAAGTGACAGCCGGAGTAAGGCATGTATATATAAGACTCTGTCGTCGGGTTCGGTAAGTAGCTGCAGGAATCTGCCGGGAGGAATCCATCATGCCACGAAGCGTATATCACGTACTGGTCAAATTCTGAAGTACATGCATCCCAGTCCAGCCTGATAGAATCGGGCGTTGTGGTTGATGGGATCACGGTAGCCGTCAGCCCCGTGATGTAGTCCGGAGCGGTGAAATGTGCCGTTGCGCCGCCGAAGGCTCCCTGGTCGGCTCGCGAACCGTCCGGGTCCGCAGGTCCGGTCGGGTCTCCCGTGTCGATCGCTCCTGAATGCATGCCAGGATGGTAGTCCAAAGTCACCGCGTCGGCATAATGCGGGGCACGGCTGCTATTGGTCGAGTCCGGAGTTACGATCAGGTACTCGGCAGGTGTGTTCCCGTAAACATTATTATATGAAAAACTGATGTTATCGAGGCTGCTTGCCTGGAATCCGTATCCCTGTCCGAATGTCACGAGGTTGTTGATAAATTCTGTAGCTTCCATCGAATTGAGGAACACATTCCCGCCGGCGAATGTCGCCGAGTTGTCGTCGACCGTGTTGTTAACGATACTGCCCCAGCAACTGTCCGCGTAGATGCCGCCGCCGATAGAGCTCGATTCGTTGAGTGCTATGATCGTGTTCTGGATATCCAGATGCCCCCACCTGACAAAGAGTCCGCCGGCCTGGCTTGTCGAAATGTTTTCGACTATCACACCGTGCGCGATGTCCAGTCCCGATCGTTCCGTGTATATCCCGGCGCCGCCGAAAGATGCCGTGTTTGCGGAGACCGTGTCTCCTGACATTACGATCGTGCTGAACCTGCCGTAGATCCCTCCGCCGGACCTGAAGCCGGTATTGGTCCCGATCATATTGTCGGAAAGGGTAGCGGTCGAATAGAGAACATAGATCCCCCCACCGTCCTTTGTGCCTGTATATTCGGCGTGACAGGTAGAGCCGGTGATCGTGTTTCCAGTGATCGTGGCGGTAACGTCGTAGAGGTAGATGCCTCCGCCACACTGTGCGCGGTTGTCCTCGATGATGTTGTTTTCTATGGTCACCGTTCCATCGTGGCAGGCTATTGCTCCTCCGCCACTGAATGCGGACACGCTCGTGTAGCCACAGTTCCGGATTATGTTATTCCTGATAACGGGAGAGGCCCTGTAGGAGAATATCCCTCCGCCGTAAGCTCCAGTTTCCGGCAGCTGAGCCGAGCGCCCTGTGCCGTTTATGAGGATGAATCCGTCGACTCCGCAGTTGACGAACAGGGTGTTCATGAACGAGATGGGAGAACCTACAGATGAGATCGTAGTAGAGTTTGTCTCCGGGTCCCTGACGGAATAATCGGAATCCCATCCTCCGAGAAGCCATAGAGGTGTCGTTACCGTCACTCCGGCAGTGTAGGTATGATTGCCCTCTACCATGATCGTGTCGCCCGGGTCCGCCACATCGGCTGCTACCTGTATAGAGGTGGCGGCCCATCTGGGAAGAGTGTATGGATAGACATTTCCGCCAGTCGGAGAGACGTATCTGTATGGAGGGCCGATAATTCTGAAGTCGGCGTCACTGAAGTCGTAGCCGCCTGTGGTATTCTCGTAGTAGGCGATCACCTTTATCCTGGCGGTCGTTACTGGAAGCTCGGGAACCGTCCAGAGGTAATTCTCGGAAGTTCCGGAAAGTCCATTTACGATTATGGAGTCGTAGCTCATGCCGCTGTTCAGGCTGAGAAGGACCGATATGGAATCTGGAGTCTGCCGGGATATCGACCATGTAATATCGAATTCTTCACCGATCGAAAGCTCTTCTCCACCATCGGGTGTGTCGACGTGGACCAGGACAGTGCTTTCATGATAGTCGATGTAGTAAGGAAAAACACCGATGCTGCAGACATTGTACTGGATGTACCCGATGCCGTCGTAGCCCCAGCCCTCGCCCCAGCTGTTTTTCATTATCCAGGCGCCATCGCCGCCACAGGCGCTGTCATCCCAGCCTATGAGAAGCACTCCGTGGTTGGGACCGTCAGGATAATCCGCGCTGTAGCAACCTGAGATATAGTTGCTGAGATTGTCGTGGGCGAACATCCCGCAGGCGACCGGGCCGTAATCGTAGATCGCCTGTTTGATCTGGTCCACGGTCGGACTTACCGAGTAGTAGCCGTCTATCGTTGCCAGGACCTCGCAGGAATACATATCGCAAGTTACGCCGTCTCTCGCCTCGTAAGGCATGCATGATTCATCGACCGCGCCGTAGTTGTAAAAGACATCGTAGGCTGTTGAGAGAAATCCCCCGTTACATCCCTGATCGGCGCCGTTACAAGCCATGATGGCCTGTTCCGACAGGTCCAGAAGGCGCTGGTCGTAGATCAGGGCAAATGATTCAAGCTGCCCGATCGTCGCGAAAGCCCAGCAGGAACCGCAGCTTCCCTGGTTCTTGGCAGGCGACACGCCGTTCAGCCCGCGCCAGTCGTACGATTCAGGTAAAGCAGCGCTGACAGTCAGCTCGACCCTTGGGAGACTCGACCATTCCGCATCGGACATGGGGCGAAGCCCCATCATCGCACGTCTTTCATCGTAAGAAAGGCTGCCGATCCCGGTTTTTCCCGCAGTCCAGTGCTGGCCTTTCTCGGCTATCTCTTTGTTGATCCGGGCAATCCTGTCTTCCTGGCTTTCCTCCCTGACCTCGCCGACAACACTCGTCGAGAGAAGGGTCAAGGCGGCCAGGGCAAGAATTATTATCTTCCGTGAGTCAACTGGCGAATTTTTCATTGTATGAGTATCTCCTCAGGTGTTGCTCCTCCCACTTCTTCCAGGAGGAATTATGAGCAAAAGTCAAGCCATCGTCAGTGGATCATGCTGGCTCACTTCAGTATCAAAAATAGGGAAAGACGCGAAGACTGACAAGCCATTTCGGAGTCCGATCGGCCTGACCTGCGATGAAAGTACTTGAAAACCGGATAATTGAATTATAAGTTGGAATAACAGGGGGCAATATCGGTTCCATGGATCGGCTCGGAGATGTAAGCTCCGGGCTGAAAAAGAGACCTGAAACATGAACGGAGGATGGAAATGCTGGATATCGAAAAGGTAAAGGAAGTACTTGAGGAAGTAAGGCCTAATCTCCAGGCTGACGGTGGCGACATCGAATTGGTCGGTCTTGAGGGAGGCGTTGTAAAGGTAAGATTGAAGGGTAGTTGCGCGGGATGCCCGATGTCCCAGATGACTCTTACATTCGGCGTCGAAAAGGTCCTCAAGGAGAGGATCCCCGAGGTCGAGAGAGTGGAAGCGGTGCCGTTCTGGTATCTGCCCTTTTATGATTCGAACCACCTGGAGGGGGGGAGTGATGCTTCCCTCCTCTTTTTTGTCATATTTCTTGCAGAAAATGCTTCCTGAACCTGGACTTTGAGTCTTTCAGCGTTGAAGGAGTGCATGTTGCGATATTTACGCGAACTGATATACGGTATTGCAACGTGGCGAAGGAGCGGTAAAAGAACGTTCTGGCGCCGACTGGGGATTGCCGGCTTTACTCTTCTGGAGCTTTTCATCGTAGTGGAGATCATCGGCTTTCTTACGACCATAGTCGTCTCGAATTATTTCCGGTCCAAGAAGGCAGCAGAAGTAGCAGTCACCCTGGCAAATATAAAGAATATACAGATAGCCCTGACGTCATATATGGCAGTGGAGGGGGACTATCCCGCGACGCTTAACACGGTATGGTTGCAGTTCTACGGTGGCAGAGTCATCGAGGATCTCGATTATATCGGAGGGACCACAGCCGCAAACCAGGGGGGATGGTCCTTTAATCCGAGTAACAGCGTGGACATCAAGTTCAATGGGCCGACGGTAATGGATTATGCGGTCAGAAGCAAAGAGAACCTGCTTCCATACGCACTCTACATATACGGTGACGCGGCGACCTCCGCGAAGATCGTCCAGTAGAGATCCGTGGCTCCGTGTGTCTTCCCGTTGCGCATGAGTCCGGGAGACAGGCGAGCTTTCGTCGCGGCAGAGAATAACACCAAATAATCAGCTGAAATATTGCACCTCCTGTATTACTATCTCATCAGATAAACCATAATTGCAGGGGGCGTTCTCATGTTTGAGGAAAAGACACCCGTCTTTGACGGGCATTGCGATACGGCGACGAAATTGATGGCTGACGACACCATTGACCTGGGAAAAGAGCTGGAAAAAGGCCATGTCGATATTCCAAGGATGATAGAAGGCGGGGTCGGAGCACAGGTATTCGCCTGTTGGGTCGATCCCGATATCCCCGCCGAAAAATGGAATATCACAACGATAAAGATGATAAAGAGACTTCGTGCGGCTGTAGAAGCGAACAGCGACAGCATCGGGACAGCCCTTTCCGGACTCGAGATCGAAGAGCTTATCGGGGAGGGAAGGATCGCCGCGGTAACAGGTGTGGAGGGGGGGCACGCGATCGGCTCTGAAATGAAGGCACTGCAGAGCCTGTATTCTGAAGGGGTCAGATGTATGACGCTGACCTGGAACAACCATAACGAGATCGCCGATGCCTGTGATGGAGAGCCCCGTCACGGTGGCCTGAGTGATTTCGGGCGGGAGGTTACAGGCGAGATGGACTCGATGGGGATGGTCATCGATCTTTCACACTCTTCTGACCGTACTTTCTTTGATGTGCTGGAAACGAGCGCCAACCCGGTACTCGTCTCCCATTCATGTATGAGGGCGATATGCGATCATCCGAGAAACATGACCGACGATATGTTGCGGGCTCTCGCCGGGAATGGTGGCGTCGTGGGGATCAACTTCTTTCCCGGTTTTCTCGAGACTGAATGCAGCAGGGAGACATTCGCCCTGTGGGACGAGTACAAAAGGGAACGCAGCGTTCTGGCAGTGAAGTACGAGGGGGATGTCATCAGGGCTGATAAGGAACTTCAGATTAAATACATGCCTGAAATAAATGCGATAGAGGTGCCCGGTGTGGATGTGGTCGTCGACCATATCGAGCACGCGATAGAGCTGGCAGGGGTCGGCCACGTGGGGATAGGGTCCGATTACGATGGTACGCCGATGATGCCTCAGGGCCTCGAAGATATTTCGAAGATGCAGTCGATAGCCCGGGTGATGCGTACCCGTGGGTATTCTGCTGGAGAGACGGAAAAGGTGATGAGTGGCAACCTGCTCACCCTGTTCAAGAGTGTGTGTACCTGATCATCAGCCAGGGGTCAAAGTGGGCAGAGAGGGTTATCGAAATATTGAAGGGGCCGGAAACGATTCCGGCCCCTTTTGCTGTCTATCGGTTGATGGCTGCTTCTTTTATCAGCAGCAACAACCACCTTTTTTCTTCTCCATGTAATCGGCGTATTTTTTGACGGATTCCCACTGTCCGGCGCCATGAAGCCCGGCTTCCTCAAGGACCTTGTGAGCCTGTCCACTGCCCAGGAAATGTCCCTTGCCGAACGCGTCCACCGAATGTTCCCTGCCCGCCTTCGATGTGACCCAGTGGTAGAGAGTCGGCATCGTCAGGCCGGTCAGCCCCATCGCCTCGCAGGCCAGCTTCTCCGGGTAGATCGCTTCCTGTTCCTTTTCCGGAAGCATGGAGAAGAGCTCCGCGCTGGCCACGTAGAAGATGTTCATGTTCAGCCCCGCTTCATCCATCTTCGGAAGGACTTCCTCGACGAAGGTGTTTGTTATGCCTGATCCCTGCAGGACAAGCGTGCCGTGATAAGGTTTCTTGTCAGGGTCGGCTTTGCGCATCGCGTAGACGCCTTTCGCGGCGGCTGTCGCGGGCGGCATTCCAAGTGCCTCGCGGTCGAAGATCTTCTCGTTCGGCCTTGTGACGAACGGGGCGATGACCGCCGGACGCTGCTTGAGAGCGGCTATTACCAGGGGATACAGTTCCTGTGGATCCCATGGGGTCAGGGTGACCATTATCCCCTTCGGGAAGTTCTCCTCGAGAAGCTGAAGAGCCTGTGGATCGGCATGTGTGGGGCCGTCTTCACCTGTCTTCAATCCTGCGTGAGCGCAGACGATGAAGAACGGGTTGTATGGATCGCCACAATACTCTTTCTTTGCCTGCTGCCCGATTCCGTGGAGGCGCGCGGTGATGTGCTGAAGCGCGGCGATGAATGCTCCGTAAGAGGAGCCTGCGCCGATCTGCTGCCCATAGGTGGAGATACCTGCCATCACTCCGCCCATACAGTCTTCGCAGATCCCGCCGGTCAGCAGTATTCTCGAACCTGGATTCGATATGGCGTTGTAGAAGCCTTCGGCGAAGCCGTTGCCCACTTTACTGATCGAAGTCGATCCGAGAAGGTCTGCCGAGGCAGCCAGGATCGCGCCATTCGATTTCTTGTTAAGATAGTTGAGCGTGTCGCCAAGCGCGGCTCGCAGCGTCTGAGATCCGCCTACCTCGTAGGTACATTCGGCCGGGATCTCTTCGGCTTTGATCGAAGCATCGTAAATTGCCTCGATGTTTCCCGCGCCATCGCGCTTTTTCCTGCCCAGGTCGGTCAGGCGCTTCTCGCTGCCGGCCAGGGTGTCCGCGAAAAAGGCGGCCAGTTCTTTGTTGTCCTCGAATACGTTTCTGATAGTCATCAACGCATCGTAGAAAGCCTTTTCGATAGAATCCGGCGATTTATCCGCGCAATCGAAGGCGGGGAATTTCACGCCGAAGCGTTCTTCCAGAGGTTTCAGGGTATCGAAATACTCCAGTGAGCAGAAATCGTGGCCAGCGCCGTGGGATTTTCTACCCTCGATACCGTACTGCCATCCCTTGATCGTTCTGTAGACAATCGCCGTGGGCTGCTCGTTGAGGTTCTTCATGGCGAATTCCTGGGCGGCGAGGACCTGGCTGATATCTTTTCCGTTCTCTACGAGGATGACGTTCCAGTCGTGCAGGTAGCAGAATTCGGCGGGGGTCCACTGCACGTAATCACCAGGAGTCTCACCATCGCGGCAGACCTTGTCCGAGTCGATCGACGACTGGTTCCAGTCTATGTGCAGCATGACGTTCCAGAGTTGTGCCGACCCTGCCGTGGCCAGACCCTCCGAGACGCGTCCAGGGGTCATTCCACCTTCGCCCTCGATAAGATGAACGAAAGGTGCGTTCTTGCCGAAAGTATCCATCGCGCCGAATCCCAGGCCGAGACTGGTCGTCACGCCCACTCCCGATGCCCCCGTGGACAGCTTGACGAACGGAGTATGAGGCGAGGGATGTCCGTCGAGAGATTTTGCCTTGAATTTATTGAAAAGCGGAGTTTCCTGTGTGGGATTTCTGCGGAAGCCGAGAAGGTCTTCCAGGCGCAACTGTCTGTCTTCGCCAGGAAGCAGTTCCGGGTTGCTTACCTTTGCCGCTTCGTTCCTGAGCGCCCACATGGCGTAGAGGCCCATCGCCTTGTGGCCGGCAGCGTACGAAAGAATATCGGCCTCGATGCATTCGGGGTCCGATATCCTGTAGTCCATCGTATGAAAGAGGAGGCTTTCGACGATCTTGCCGGAGGATATCGATCCGCCTGGATGCCCCGATTTGGGCACGAAGTTGTACAGGATCCCGCAAAGGGTCCTGTAGATAAGATCGTAATCGTCGAACATCTTGATTGTCTCTTCCGGAGCCTCGTAAAAGAGGTTTTCCGGTCCGATCTCCGCGTAATAGCCACGCCTCGGGCCGAAATCAAGATTCTTGAAGGTCACATTTTCTGACAAGACGAGCCTCCTGGTTTGGTGCCGTGGTACAACCGATCGATTTGTATCTTTCTCTCCTGCCCGGCCAGTAACACATGATTTCCCTACTCTGAGCCGGACGATAAATATAAACGAAACGAGGTCAAATTGTCAACCCGACTCGGCGCCGGACACAGATGAACTCAGCAGGCCGGCAATGGATGTGAAAGGTGGTCCGGTCTCTGAATAATTCCCGGGGGAAAAGTCTCGGGTTGCGTGGATAGAGGAGTTCCTGTTATTTATTGATGTCGCGGAAAGAAAATGTGGAACAGGGAGCTGAAGGAAAAGGGATTGCGGAAAGAAAACGGCAACGCGAAGACACAGTTCTTTGAAAGATTTTCCATTTCCCCGGGAGATCCGGATCGGGAGATGCTGCGGGTCATCGTGTCTGATTTCACGAGGTTACCGTACGAGAATCTGACGAAGATCATATCGAAATTCTCGATCGACGATCCTTCCCGGAGGATGAGGTCCCCGGAGCAGGTCATCGATGGCTTTATAGAGAATAGTACCGGCGGCACCTGTTTTTCGCTCACATGGTGTCTTGGGTCGATACTGGACGACTCCGGTTTCAGGTGTTATCCGGTCATGGCCGATATGAAAAGAGCCAATGTTCACTGTGCCCTGATCGTCCATATCGACGAGCAGAGATTCATCGCAGATCCAGGGTACCTGCTTGGCGAGCCTTTGGAACTTACAGGTTCTCCCTTACTTATCGATACGAGCTTCGGGAAGGTAGAGCTCAGGCCCGGGGGAAGTGCCTCCTGCGATCTCTATACCGTTACCGGAAGCGAGAGAAAATGGAGATACAGGGTCAGGACCAGTCCAGTCAGCATTCAACTCTTCCTGAAGTACTGGCAGGAGTCGTTCTCTCTTTCCATGATGAATTCCCTCCAGTTGACCAAACTGACGGATAAGGGCCATCTATACGTAAAGGACCATCATCTCAGGTACAGGCAGGGCGACAGGAAGATCAGTGAGAATATCGGGCAGGAACTTTATTCGAGGATCGAAAGGGAGTTCGGGATCCCGCCGGAGATAACAACGAGAGCTCATGAGTACATCGACAGGCACAGGGTCTGACGAGTCCCTGTTTTTTTCAGGCGGGTGTTCCCTGGACAGCTCCAAGGACCTCCAGTGAAATAGCTACTTCTTCGCGGATGCGGGGCGTGTCCAGATTGACGTCTGCGAATGATATTCCAAAGAACTTCCTGAAGTTCTCCTCGTCAAGCACGATGTTCGTATCGCCGCTTGCTCCCAGATTCAGATGGTGGGCTACCTGGTTGGCAAAGAATACGATCCCGGTTAGAGCATCGGGTGAGACCGGTGATATCATCTCTATTCTTGCTGAATGATGGTTTTTTACTGCTCTTCTCGAATCGCGGGGAAAGTTCCATTTTCTGAAAAGCCAGTTTCCTATCTCGGCGTGATCGACACCGAAGATCTCGACTTCTATCTGTTCGAGGGGTTTGCTTTCACGTTTGGCCCTCAGTATGGCATCCATGAATTTGTCGGTATGATGCTCGACCAGGAGAAGTTTTCCTATATCATGGATAAGCCCCAGCGTGTAGCAGATGTCCCCCTCTATCTTGACGGCATTCTTGCATATCTCTTTCGCTATTACGGCAGCGCCGATCGAATGTTCCCAGAAGCCGGGGCCTGAGAAATCGGTAGTCCCTTTTACATGCTGGAACTTGCCGCAGATCGAAGCTCCGAGACAGATCTGCCTGATCGTTGAGAATCCGAGCATCGTTACAGCGTGATGTATGTTCTGGACCTTGCCTCTCAGACCGAAAAACGACGAATTTACCAGCTTCAGTACTCTGGCCGTAAGGGTCTGGTCGCTCGTGATGATCTGCGCGAGCTGCCTTGCGCCTATCTTGGGGTCGTTGATAGATGCGAATATCTTCTGAACTACTATTGGGAGTGTGGGAAGCGATTTTACATTCCGGAAAAGTTCATCTACCTTGTTAGTCATGCTGACTTAAACCCCCCACTGGGCACGATACCCGTGCGTCCTGAATGTATGGTTACAACTATTACTATGACAATCGACCATGTGCCCGATTCATTATATAATTCGGATGAAAACAACGGTTCCTTTAGAGAAAATCTTGAGAATATTGAAGTTTGAGGTTATAATTCTCATCCGCAGGTGTGACGTTATCCAGATACGAGGGAGGAGCGTTTGCTCCTGCTGGATAGTTCGACCTGCTTCTCCGGTGAGCCGGGCTGCCGTGGAGTGATCAACATAAACCGGAGTGAGTGAATGTGAGACTATTTCTTGGAATCGACGCGGGCACGGTCAGTCTGAAATGGGTCCTGACCGGGCCGTCGGAAAAAATAGAGGAACTGGCCGGGATCAGCGGTGGGCAGATCGATGAGATAAGGACTCTCGACGATGGCCGTTCCATAGCTTATTCCAGATACTCCCGTATCAAGGGCAGCCCCGTTGACACTATCGTAAGAGGGTTGAGAGATCTGGCCTCCTTTCTCGATCCTTCAGATATCTCCCGCGCGTCCATAACCGGTGCTTCTTCCGCTCTGGTCTCGGAGCTTGTCGGGATCAGGGAAGAGAATGAATTCAAGGCCCTGGCGGCCGGGGTGACAATGCTATACCCCGGAGTGCTGAATATCTTCGAGATGGGCGGAGAGAATTCAAGATATATAAAACTGTCTGGCAGCGACGATTTCTCAGGCATTACGGATTTTGAGACGAACGGGGAATGTGCCGCCGGCACGGGAGCATTCATAGACCAGCAGGCTTCGCGCCTCTGTTTCCGCGTTGAGGATACCGGCGAGGCGGCCATGTCGGCGCAGCGCAGCCCAAGGATCGCCGGGCGGTGCAGTGTGTTCGCAAAATCAGACATGATACATGCCCAGCAGAAGGGTTTCGGGCCGGATGAGGTCATGAGGGGCCTCTGCGAAGCGGTAGCGAGAAACTTCAAGAGCAATATCACAAAAGGACGGAAGATCGAGGGCCGAAGTGTATTCACCGGCGGGCTGGCGATGAATATCGGGGTCGCGACAGCTATGCGCGAGGTCTTCGGGCTCGGGGCAGGAGAGTTTATTGTACCAGACAAGCCCGCATGGACCGGAGCGGTCGGTGCTGCTGTGCTTGCGGACGAGAAAAATCACCTGGTAGACCATGATCGCCTGAAATCGATTATCGAAGGGAAAATCGAGGCTGATAATATAGAATTTTCTTCCTGGAAACCGCTTTCTCGAGAGAAAGTCAGTTTCCTGAGGTCGAAAGTGAGAGAGTGGGACGCCGGGGATGCCGAACTTCCCGTGAACGCCTGGCTCGGTATCGATGTCGGTTCGGTGAGTACGAACCTTGCCCTTATCGATGATGATGGAGCGGTCATAGACGAGATCTATCTCCGTACGAAAGCGAGGCCCATAGAGGCCGTCGCCAGGGGGCTGTCTCTCCTCGAGAAACGTGTCGGTGATACGGTCAGAATCTGTGGGGCGGGAACGACAGGTTCCGGACGGGAACTGATAGGTGAGCTGGTAGGGGCCGATACTATCAACGACGAGATCACCGCTCACAAGACGGGAGCTCTTTTTATCGGCCATGACCTGCTCGGGAAAAAAGTGGATACAATATTCGAGATAGGTGGGCAGGACTCGAAATATATCAGGATAGACGATGGGGTCGTGGTCGATTTTGCCATGAACGAGGCTTGTGCCGCGGGTACGGGGTCGTTCCTGGAGGAACAGGCTGAAAGGCTGAACATAGATATCGTCGGGGAATTCTCCGAAATGGCATTTTCTTCTTCCGACCCTATCCGGCTGGGGGAGAGGTGCACTGTATATATGGAACAGGACGTGATCTCCTGCATGCGCAAGGGGGCAAGCAGGGAAGACCTGGTAGGAGGGCTTGCCTACTCGATCGTTCAGAACTACCTCAACCGGGTCGTACGGGGAAGAAAGATCGGGGAGACCATATTCTTTCAGGGTGGCACGGCGTACAACGATTCTGTTGCCGCCGCTTTCAGCGCCGTTCTGGACAGGGAGATCGTAGTTCCCCCCCATAATGGAGTGATCGGGGCAATAGGGTCCGCACTGCTGGCCAGGGAGAAGATGCATGCTCTGGGCAAGTCTACGACATTCAGGGGCTACGACATTGCCGGCATCGATTACAAAATAAGAGAGTTTACCTGCAAGGGCTGCTCGAATTACTGCGAGATACAGGAATTTACGGTGGAGAAAGAACGGACATTCTGGGGCGACAAATGTAGCGACAGGTATAGAAAACGAAGGAAGCTGCCGGTCAGTCCGGCCGTGGCCGACCTGGCTTCGATCTACAGGGATCTTATCGACGCGGATCACGGCGTAACGGAGATCGTCGGGACCGATATGGCACGGATAGGCATGCCACGCGCCATGTCATACTTCGACAGGGCTCCGTTCTGGCGCTCCTACTTTCAGGCTCTTGGTTTCGAAGTCGTGGCGAGCGAGCCTACCAGGAGGGAAACGATAAATTCGGGCATAGAGCAGGCGGTAGCCGAACCCTGTGCCCCGATCCAGGTGGCGCATGGGCACATAGCATTTCTGCTTGAAAAGGGTGTAGACCATATTTTTGTACCGAATGTCATAGATGAAGAATCGGAAAGAGACTCGGCGGGGTCTTACGTCTGCCCGTGGGGACAGACGCTTCCCTTCGTCGCCAGGCAGATGACGGCTCTGGATGGCAGGGAAGATGCGATACTCTGCCCCACAGTGCATTTCCGGGAAGGGGAGAAAGTAGTAGAAAAAGAATTGTACGATTATATGAAAAAATCCCTGTTCACGGGCCGGCGTACCGCGCCCGGAAGAAAACTTCACCGGCAGGCCGTGAGAGCGGCGTATTCCGCGCAGAGCGCATTTCGGGATAAGTTGTCGTCGATCGGACGGGAAGCGCTTCGTGAGATTGAAAAAGCCGGGAAACACTGTGTCGTGATCGTAGGTAGGCCCTACAATATTTTCGACAGCGAACTGAACCTCGATATCCCATCGAAGCTGAGGGACTATTATGGAGTGGATGTCATCCCGATGTCATTTCTCCCGCTGGATGGGATCGATATAGATAAAGTCGCAGGTAACATGTTCTGGAATTACGGGCGGAGGATACTCCAGGCCGCGCGGTTTACGGCGGACAGGGAGAACATGCACCTCATATATCTGACCAATTTCAAGTGCGGCCCGGATTCGTATATCAAACATTATTGTAATGTCGCGGCTGGCAGGCCGTGGCTGACCCTTCAATTCGACGCGCATGGTAACGATGCCGGCATATTGACAAGATGCGAGGCGTATCTTGAAAGCAAGGGAGTGCTGAGCTGGTGGAAAAAGAACAAAATAGTCTCGGGAAAAAGACTCTCTATATCCCCAGAATGTCAACGGGAGGAGCGAAAGCCTTCGCTGCGGCGTTCAGGAACCTCGGGATAGACGCAAGGGTAGTCCCTGAAGGCGACGAGATCACATATGAACTGGCCGGGAAATATATGTCCGGTGACGAATGTCTTCCTGCCAGAGTGACCGTGGGGAATTTTCTCAAGGTGCTTCAGGCTGCGGGAAGCGACACTTCGTCGATAGCTGTCTTTATGCCTACGGCCTCGGGCCCGTGCAGGTTCGGCCAGTACGCTCCGGTCATGCGGCACATTCTTGACGACATGGGCCACAGCGAAGTCGAAGTAGTCTCTCCATCGAGCGCGAACGGATATTCAGGGATCGGAGACCTGGCGGGGCCCGTTATGAAACTGGGCTGGCTGGCGCTTGCCGGCAGTGACGCGCTCAGGAAGATGCTTCATATTTATCGTCCCATGGAGACAGAAAAGGGAGCGGCGGACGAGGCATATGAGAGGGCCATGGACATCTTCTGCCAGGAGATGGAGGGGGCCGGTGCTTCAGGCACGAGGGCGGCCCGTCTCCTCAGTGGAGCCCTGGAGGAAGCGCGGAGTATATTCAGAGATGTCCCTGTCGACCGATCGAGGGAGTTGACTCTTATAGGGGTAGTAGGTGAGATCTTCTGCAGGCTTAACGTATTCAGTAACGAGGACCTCATCAGGCAGATCGAAAGTTTTGGAGGCCGGGCGTGGCTGTCAGATATAAGCGAGTGGGTATGGTATACAGACGCGGAGAGGATCAAGAACCTGCAGCGAAAGAACAAGACTCTATCGAAAGAGATGGCTGGCGCTGTCATCAAGAGATACTTTCAGAAAAAGTACGAGAAGATCCTTCTGGCCCCTCTTACCGGGGAGCTGTCGATGATGCCGGAACCGCATGATATCATGGAGATCCTTGAACCCGGCGAGCCATATCTTCCGTGGTACGGATCTCTCGGAGAGATGGCCCTGAGTACCGGCAAGTCGGTCTACCTCTATGAAAAGGGAGTCGATGGGATCGTCGATATCAGCCCTTTCACATGTATGAACGGCATAGTATCCGAGGCGGTCTATCCCCGGATCAGCAGGGATCACGAGGACATTCCTATCCGTTCCTTCTATTTCGACGGAACGAGATCAGAGGTGGGAAACGACCTCGCCGTTTTCATGGAACTCGCAAAGAATTATAATCGCAAAAAGACAAAAAAAAGTCCGACCGGAAGAGTCGCCTGATTCTGACGGACAGGATGATCAGTCGACCCTGAACGTATTCATTGCGTTCTTGAGCGAACCGATCATATCGTTCAGTTCATGGTTTCTCGAATCGATAAGTTCCGACTTTTCGTTGAGCCGGGTAAGCGAGACATCCAGTTCGGAGAGCGCGTCATGGATCTCGCCGCCCATCCTTGCTTCATCCGAAGCGGCTTTGAAGATCGTCAAGACGATACGGAGGACTTCTCTGATATTGTTTTTTGTCTCGCCGAAGCTATTTTCCAGGGATGAGGCCATAACAGAGCCTTTCTCGACCATTTCCCGCGTCTCGACGAATGATTTGGATATCTCTTTCGAGAGGCTTGTCGAGCGTTCGGCCAGTTTTCTTACTTCCGATGCAACGACAGAGAATCCTTTTCCGTGCTGTCCCGCCCTTGAGGCCTCGATGCTGGCATTCAGTGATAGCAGGTTGGTCTGGTCGGCGATTGCTTGTATTGTCGCGAGATAATCCATTACATTGCGGCTGCTTTTTTCGATATTGTCCATCGCGAACACTACCTTGGTCACTATGTCACTTCCGTCTTCGACGGCATCCTCCATGTTTTCGAGCGACGATTTCCCCTCGTCCGCCGCCCTGGCAACTGAATCGATAGAATGGATGAGTTCATCTGTCGAACTTCTTATCTGCTGGAACATCGACATCTGGAAATCTGTATGTTGTCGGAGAGACGAGATCTCTTTCGAGTGGGAACTGGAATGGTTCCCGAGGCTGACAAGCGTTTCACGAACCGTGGTTATTATATTCTTTATGCTTTCGATCATGTTTCGAAAGTTCTGTCTTATGAACAGGAATTCTTTCGACTCGAACAGGTCGGTAATGCCGGGGTTTTTGTGTATGTCACTGTGAACAAAGGAGAGGTTGCCCGTGGAGATCTCCTGTAGAGTCGATGACAGGCGATCCGCACCTTTCTTTGTCCTTGATGAGACCAATTGGGCAAAGAGGAAGATATATATCAGAAAGAAGAGGATAGATGGAATGATGAGTGAAACAAGACCATGGCGGACACCAGCGGTGTGAATATCATAAGGCAGATAGATCAATACTATTCCCATGTCCGAAAAAACACCGCTGACACTGAGCAGGTCTTTATGCCTGGTGATGACGGGAGGACCCTCGGTTTTTGTCGCCAGCGCGGATTCCACCAGGAGAAGGTCGGGGCCTGAAAGACTTTCTTTGTCTTTGACGGATGGATAGACCAGGTTTCCTTCGTAATCGGTCATTATCAATCTGCCATGTGAGCCTGATTCGAGTTTCGCTATATAGGAGGACATCGTACTCAGGGATATGTCTATTCCGGTAACGCCGATTAAATTGTGTTCATCGTCGTATACAGGGCGAGAAATGGTGACCATGATCTCGTCCCTCATTCCCCTGTACATACCCGACCACGCGGATTCCCCGCTCTCCCTTGCGATTCTGTACCATGGCCGTTTTCTGTGATCGTAATTACGGAGGCGTTTCATGTTTTTTAATTCAGGAGCGAAGAGGCTCTTGCCGTTCTCGTCTCCGTAAAAGGCTGTTGTGATATCTTTATTTATGAAGAGAGCCGTAAGACTTTCCTGGAGATGCTCATACTCTTCTTCGTCGCCAGACGAATATTCCAGGCATAGCCCCCGGGGTATCCCGATCTCGACGAGAGTGACAAAGGAATCGAAATAGTTTTTCAGGCTGAATGTCACACTCTGGTAGTGTTCCACGGCTCCGTGCTCGAAAGACTCCATAAGTATCTCGTCCATTTTGACGAGAGCGAACGGGAGCGCCAGCATGATCGGTACGAGCATCAGCACGAAGGCGAAGATGATATATGTCCTGACCCCGATTTTCACATATCCCTTTCGCGGCGAGAATGCGTCCGGTTCGAATTGCTGCAGGTAGCTGCACGGGGCCAGGGTTTCGTGTTGGCCCTCGTTTCTGCGGATTGCTAAAGCCTGACTGACATGATTGGTTATCGGTCGGAGAGGCGAAAAGTTAAGAGGAAATTCGAGTTACAGTAACCGCTACTTCGGGGGGATCGACCAGAAGTTTTTTGACCGCGCACATATCAATCGACTTGAGCATCGGTTTGATATATTTATCGGGGAAATCTGCCGGCAGCTCGACTTCGACTGTGATCCTGGTCAGCATGTGGCTCACGGGGTCCCGCTCCATCTTCTGGATGATCCTTATATCGTCGATCGGGATATCCCTGGTCTCGCAGAAATATGAGGCATATGTCGCGCTGCAGCTTGCGATAGAGATGAGGAACAGGTCGAAAGGTGTAGGAGCCGAACCATCGCCGTTGCTCGATGCCGGCTGGGCGGTTTTTACTGTGAATCCGTTGTATTCAGAGATAGTCGATAGTCTGCCCGGCAGCGTGGTGATGATCTCCATTTTCTTTCCTTACCCGCGAGACTCCATCTGAAATAGAAAAAATGCCTGAGGGGGGAGTCGAACCCCCACGGAGTTACCCCCACTGCGCCCTGAACGCAGCGCGTCTACCAGTTCCACCACTCAGGCATCGAAATTTCAGATAATTACAATAAATAACCAGAGGTTAATTGTCAAGAACGGTGTTTCTGACTGTCCGGGCGCTCAAGTGGAAAACAGGGATCGAAAAGAATAAATGCTTGTAATGCTGGAGTGTTGAATTTACGATGCGGTCTCGGGGGGAAAACGGAAAAACGGGAAACAGGAAAGAACCACAATTTCATGTTTAAGGTGACAGGAAGCTGAAAGAATACAGTTTCGGAAACCGCGAAAAGGAGGAGCCATGAAGAGAGTCCTGTTATTAGTGCTCGTGCTGGTCATTGCTGTAGCCGGGTGTGGCAAGAAGGCTACGAGAGAGATCGATCTCACTACAGACAAGGCTGAGGACGCCGATTTCTCCAGTGCCGACCTGTTCACGATCACAGACGGTATGATCAATTCCATGCAGGCTAACGGGTTTTCCCAGGTATATGCCTCAAAGCACATGGGTGAAAAACCTGTCATGATACTTGCCAAAAGCCTTCTGAACAAGACTGACGAACATGTAGATACGAGATTGATCCTGGAGAAGATACGTACGGGGATGATCAAGTCGAATCTGGCCGAGTTCATAGACGATCAGGCTTTCGATCTGGCTCTCGAGCAGCTCAATATGCAGGCGACCGACCTGTACGATAATTCGAAGGCCGCAAAAATCGGGAATTTCGTCGGCGCGAAGTATCTTCTCAGGGGCACTATCACGAACCTGCGCAAGCAGGATGGCCGGGAGACTCTGAATTATATGAACATAACGCTGGTCATCTTCGAGGTCGAGACTCTCATGATCAAATGGACCGACGAGGTAGAATACAAGAGAGGCAGCACCAAGGGCAAGATCCGGGGTTGATCCGCCTTGATGGGAATTTTGTGCCGGCCAGGCACCGTGCCTGGCCGGTGTAACACCCGAATCCGGGGAGATTGATGAAGAAGACCTTGATCCTGGTGGTCCTGCTGATGACTTCCGGGTGTTCCACCTATACGGCAAAGATGGAACTGTCCCGCGATTTCTACTACGATGGCGAGTACGAGAATGCGATAACCGGTGTCGACGAACTTGTCGGAAAAGCTTCGAACAACGATATCCACCTGTTTCTTGCCGAGCGTGGCAAGATGCGGCTCGCGGCGGGGCAGTATGATTCGGCCATCGTCGATCTTCAGAGAGCGGAAAAACGTTTTCACGAGATTGAAGGGACCATCTCTATCAGCGAGATGGTAAAGACATCTGTGAAAAGCGCCGGGTCGATGGAATATCAGCCGGAATCTCACGAAAAGATCATGATCAACACCTATCTGTTGCTTGCCTACTGGCTCAAGGGTGATGCCGAGGGTGCTTTCGTCGAGAGAAACAGGGTCGCCGGAAGACTGAAAAAATATACCGACCAGCTTTCTCAGGAAGATTGGGAAAAGCTGGATGTGCCTTTCGCCAGGTACCTCGTCGCCCTGCTTTACGAGATGGAGGGTCTCGCAGACGATGCCAGGATCGAGTACGATGAAGTGAACAAGATCTATCCCGAGGCGAGGCCAGCTGGCGAGAATACTTTTCTGACAGAGATAGTCGTTTTCGCGGAGATGGGGCGAGGGCCCGTAAAGGTGTCACGGGAGATCAAAGGATATTTCAACAAGGATGCCGGCAACCTTCTTGGATTCTTCGAATTACCAGGAGCCTCCGGCCCCTTGATGGTCAATGCCGGCAGCCTCGGGTCGTTCTCTCCGACTGACGGTGTCGTTTTCAGTTTCGCGTTTCCCCAGTATATCCGGCAGCCTCGTATAGCGGCAAGATGCTCTGTGGTCTTCGACAGTATCGAAGCCGCCGACGCCGTTCTCCTCGATAACATAGAGGAGACGGCGATGACAGCTTTCGGTAAGGATATCGGCAAGATACTTCTCAAGGCGGCTGTCAGGACCTGCCTCCAGACTCTGGCTCAGGAGAAGATCTCCGACAAGAAGGGCGGCATGGTCTTCGATCTTCTGGGAAAGGCTTTTTCAGCGATCGACAAGGCGGACACTCGTTCGTGGCAGACATTACCCGCCGAGGTGCGGGTCTTCCGCATGGAATGCGATCCCGGCGATCATGAAGTGTTGCTGAACTATTATGACGGATCGGGGGCCATTCTCGGTTCTTCACGCACGGTGAGATTTTCGGTCGAAAAAGGAAAAAAACAGATCATCTATCTGCCAGGGCCCTCCTGACCAGCTGGAGTCCCGGTTCTGGCCGGTATCACGCCGATATCGACATACGACGGAACCTGTCAGGAAAGCCATTTTACCTTGCAAACTCACCTACCCTTTGCTACTTTTCGCCTGACCCTTGTCTGTTTTTCATTTCGAGAGCAGTCATGGGTGGTCGTGTGTTTAATGTGATATCCGGTGGGTGGGACAATTCCCGTCCTGGCCATATGATTATTCCCTGAGTGGCCTGTTTCAGGTCGAGGATGATGCATGAAGGTAATTTGCACGAATAGAAAGGCGAGGTATGATTTCTTTATCCTCGAGACCATCGAGGCGGGAATGGTCCTGAGAGGTACTGAAGTCAAATCTCTCAGGGACGGTGGCGCACACCTCAAGGATTCGTACGCATCAATAGAGAATGGCGAGCTTTTTCTGTTCAGTGCCCATATCGGTCCCTACAAGCATGCGAATCGTTTTAATCACGAGCCTGAAAGAACGAGGAAACTGCTCGTTCACGCGAAGGAAATAAAACGCCTCACCGGCAAGATCAAGGAAAAGGGGCTCACTCTTGTCCCCCTCAAAATGTATTTCAATGATGCGGGGAAAGTGAAAATAGAACTGGGTCTTGCGAAAGGCAAGAGAGCGTACGACAAGAGAAAGACGATAGCAGACCGGGACGCGAAAAGAGATATGGAACGGGCCATGAAGGACAAGATCCGTGAAAGGTGATGGGATGGTGGAAGTAAAGAGAAGCAAAGGGTGGACTGTCATATCGGCCTTAATGGTCGCTGCCGTTTTCATGGCGGTCCTGCCGCGAGAAGCGGATGCACAGGGAACTCTCGAACCTGAAAGCACTTTGGGTGTCGTATATGCGGATGGCAGACAGACGGAGGAAGTCTCTCTCTACAGGCTGGACAGACCCAGTGAAGAACTGTTCATGTCGGCCTACGATCTGGCCAGGATATTTCGGGCGTCGAGGTACTGGAATCCAGGCGCAAGAAAGCTGATACTCCGGATCGATGACGAGAGATACATGTTCACTCTCGATACGAGGGTAGTCCTGGTCGATAACGAACCGATCCTGATGAGGGTCCCGGTAAAATATACCGAGGGACTTGTAATGATCCCCCTCGAGTTCATTTCAAACATCCTTACTTCGAACGCATCGGAGATGATCGAGATCGATGAGAAGAGGCTGGTCCTCACTATCGGGTCTCCCGAATACAATGTGACCGGCCTCGAATTCGCCGATGATGATTCAGGTACAAAGGTGATCCTGTCCCTGTCCGAAGAGCTTCTCTACCATGTGGACAGTGATACGCCGGGGCTTCTCAGGTTGAAGATATACGGTGGACGGCTCAATTCTCTCAAGATGTCAGCATCGGAAGGTCTGGGACTTGTGAACAGGGTGAGGGCCGAGCAGACAGATCACGATTCATATATATTCCTGGACGTCAACAGGACCGTTTCGAGATTCCAGGTCGAATTTCTCGAAGATTCACAGGAGGACGAGCGTGATTTCCGAACGCCCGGGAGGAAACTTGTTATTTTCCTGGAGAAGGGTGACCTTCCCGAGATACCGGAGGCCGATTATGCCGGACGGAGGATGACGGAGATCCTGGACGAGGGGGCCGGTCAGGGCGGATTTGTCCTGAAGAAGATCGCGATAGATGCCGGGCATGGCGGCGTTGACAAGGGGAAAATAAGCTCCTCCGGGGTCCGTGAAAAGGATATCAACCTCGATGTCGCAAGATTGCTCGAGGAGCAGCTGAAAAATGAATTCGGTGTCGAAGTCGTTATGACGAGGTCGGAAGATGTCCTCGTGCCACTTGGAAGAAGAGCAGAGATAGCCAACTCAGAGGGGGCGGATCTCTTTATCAGTATCCATTGCAACGGTTGGTTTCATGAGGATGCCAGCGGTTTCGAGACATTCTTCCTTTCGCCCGCGCGGACAGAGGCCGACGAACGGCTGGCCCGCGAGGAGAACGCATCCCTGAGGTTCGAAACTACGGACCTGAGGCCGGATGAGCTGGAGGATCTGGATTTTATCCTCTGGGACATGGTCCAGAACGAATTTATAAATGAGAGCAGCGAGCTGGCTGAACTTGTACAGCGGGAACTGGCGGAGGTCCTGGATATACGGAATCGCGGCGTCAAGCAGGCGGGCCTGCTCGTGTTGAGGGGGCTGCATATGCCGGCAGTGCTGGTCGAGCTGGCCTTTCTATCCAACCCGGAAGAGGAAGAATTACTGCAGGACCCACTTTTCAGGGCCAGAACGGTTCAGGGGATAGTCGAGGCGATCAGGAGATACAGGGATAAGAGGTCTGGTGGCGGATTATGAGTTCCTCGACAGGCAACAGGATATTTCAGGTACTGCTCATTCTTGCGATCGTGATCGTTTCATTCGCCCTGATAACGAAGTATTCGAATTTGAAAAAGGCTCAGTCTTCCGGTGGCATCAGCCCCGTACCGGAAGAGACGAGGAGTGTCACACTATTCTTTGCGAGTCGCCAGGCTGACGGCCTGCTGTCCGAGGCGAGGGAGATAGCGGTCGCCGAGGGGCTGGAGGATCAGGTCAAACAGGTTCTGAAAGCCCTTGTGCTGGGACCTGAAGACGACAAGATGATCTCCGCGGTGCCGGCCGGTACCGAGATCCTGCAGGTTTTCTGGGTAGAAGATACACAGACCATTTTCCTTGATTTCAACAGGGCGCTCCTTTCGGCACATACAGGTGGAAGTGCCGGGGAGTATTATACTATAAGCACGATCCTGAAGACCGTGTCCTCAAATTTCCCCCAGGTAAGAAATCTGCAGTTTCTCGTGGACGGATATCCTGTCGAGACGATTGCGGGGCATTACGCTATAGCAAAACCACTTGATATCATGCGCTGGAGATAGTACCTGGAGGCGGGAGATGAAAGAAAAAGATAAATCTATAGGTGTTTTTGATTCGGGTGTCGGAGGACTGACTGTCGCTGCCGAGCTTATCAGGAGTATGCCCGGCGAGGATATCGTCTACTTCGGGGATACGGCCAGAGTCCCCTATGGTACTAAAAGCCCCGAGACAGTATTACGCTTTGCCAGGGAAAATCTCGATTTTCTCAAAAAAAAAGATGTCAAGATCATAGTGATTGCCTGCAATACGGCATCTTCAGTCGCCCTGCCCCTTCTTCTTGATGAGGAGGATATCCCGGTGACCGGAGTGCTTCTTCCGGGGGCAAAGGCGGCCGCCGCGGCTACAGATAACGGACGTATCACAGTCATAGGTACTTCCGCTACGATTCGGTCCAGGGCTTACGAAAAGGAATTGTACAGACTCAACGGCGACCTTGAAATAAGGTCCCTGCCATGCCCTCTCTTCGTATCGCTGGCCGAGGAAGGATGGCTGGACGGCGAGATAACGGAGATGGTGGTCCACAGATATCTCGATCGGCTCACGGAGTTCGGGGCGGACACCCTGGTACTCGGATGTACCCATTACCCGCTGCTGAAGGGAGTGATCTCGAAAGTAGTAGGTGAGGAGGTCAGGCTGGTAGATTCGGCGACGGAGACGGCGCTGGAAGTGCAGCGGATACTCGAACGGAACAGCCTTCTCAGGGGTGGGGATGATGGGGGCCGGTTCGAGTGTTATGTGAGCGATACGCCATATCTGTTCAAGGAAGTGGGAGAGAGATTCCTGGGCCGGCCCATCGACAGAGTGGAACATCAGAATATGGGAGATTGACTGGCCGAATGTGGCCGGTAGCAGTACGTAGTATCGATGATCTGAAAGGTGGATCCGATTTTATGACGGAGAAAAAGAGAAAAAGAAATGAGCTGCGCCCGATCAGGATGAATGTCGGCTATCTGAAAGGAGAGCCAGGTTCGGTGCTGTTCGAGATGGGCAATACGCGGGTGCTGTGCGTAGCGACGGTGGAAGATACCGTTCCTCCATTTCTCCGGGGCAGCGGTAAGGGTTGGATAACGGCGGAATACGGCATGTTGCCGAGGTCGAGTCCGAAGAGGATACCGAGGGAATCGGTGAAGGGGAAGATCAAGGGACGGACACAGGAGATACAGCGACTGATCGGCCGTTCTCTGCGTGCTGCGGTCGACCTCGAGAAGACAGGAGAGAGGACATTCATCATAGATTGCGATGTGATCGAGGCCGATGGCGGGACAAGGACAGCATCCATCAACGGTGGATTCATGGCCCTTGCGGCCGTGCTTCGTGACCTGGGACTGGAAAAGGAAGCGCTGAAGGGATTCGTCGCGGCAATCAGTGTCGGGATGAAAGAGGGGAAAACGATCCTCGACCTGGATTACGTTCTTGATTCGAGCGCCGATGTCGATATGAATGTCGTGATGAACGACAGTGGGGAATTCATAGAGGTTCAGGGAACTGCCGAGGGAAACACGTTCTCCCGGGAGCAGCTGGACGGAATGCTCAAGAGCGCGGGCAGCGGCATAAGAAAGATCTTCAAGGCTCAGAAAAAAGGATTGAAATGGGCCTGAAAATAGTCCTGGCCACAAGGAACCAAGGCAAGATCAGGGAGATCAGGGAGATCCTGGCGGGGACCGGGATAGAGACTGTCACACTTGATGATTATGACTCGTTCGATGAACCGGAGGAGACCGGCAGCACATTCACCGAGAACGCCATGATAAAGGCAAAGGCGACCTTTGAAGTGACCGGGCTGCCTTCCCTGGCCGACGATTCCGGGCTTGAAGTGGACGCTCTCGATGGAGGCCCCGGTATTCGTTCGGCGCGCTACGGCGGCGAAGGACTGAATGACATCGACAGGTGCCGCAGACTTCTGTCGGAGCTCGAAGGTGTCGCTGCCGAGGGCCGGAAGGCGAGATTCAGATGCGCGATGGTGTTGTATCCCGTACCCTCCACGGGTGAAGGTGCCTTCGTCACTGAGGGAGTCCTTGATGGCATTATCGCGCGGGAGCCTGCGGGAGAGAATGGATTCGGATACGACCCCGTTTTTTATATTGAGGAGATGAAAGGGACCGCCGCTGAGATCGGCCCCGAAAAGAAGAACAGTATCAGCCATCGGTACAGGGCGTTGATCGAGATGAAGAGCCTGCTGACGGGCGGTTCTGGTATTGTGAAGAGTGAAAATATCGAATAACTCCGGTGTGTCGGGGGTATTGAAATTAACGTGTAGTTTTTGAATGATTCAATATTTCGCCTGGGGGAAAGCTGACGGTCCCATGGCGATCCAGCATCAAGGAGGATCAGGATTGCTTGCAATTGAAAATGTGATCAAGAGGTACGACGGGCACACCGCTGTCGATGATCTCTCTCTGACAATCGAACCGGGGGGAGTATTCGGGCTTCTTGGCCCGAACGGAGCTGGAAAGACGACTACGATCAGGATGGTGATGAACATCCTCGAACCAGATGAGGGGAGCATCCGACTGTTCGATGAGCCGATCAACGAAAAGGTGAAGGAAAAAATCGGTTATCTTCCGGAAGAACGTGGGATGTACAGGAAGATGAAGGTGCTCGACCAACTGATCTTCCTGGGTGAGATCAAGGGGATATCTTCTTCGGTCGCCGAACAGAGGGCGAAGGAATGGCTCGAAAGGGTCGAACTGGGCGACTGGGCGGACAAGACTGTGGAGACTCTATCGAAAGGGATGCAGCAGAAGGTGCAATTCATCTCTACAGTACTTCACGATCCACAGCTCGTCATACTCGATGAACCGTTTTCCGGACTTGATCCGATCAACACACAGATCCTCAAGGATATTATTATCGAGATGAAGGATGAAGGCCGTACGGTAGTCCTGTCGACGCACCTGATGGACCAGGTAGAGAAACTCTGCCAGAGGATCTGTCTCATCGACAAAGGGAAAAAGGTACTCGAGGGAAAACTGGCCGACATCAAGATGGAGTTCAGCAAGAACGTCATTTCGATCAGATTTGAAGGGGACAGAAAGATACTCGAGAATCACCCGAGGGTCGAGAAGATAGCCGACTTCGGGCAGGAACTATCCGTGACCCTTTCCGAAGGCACGGATCCCAACGAGATCCTTCGCTACGCACTTGACAATGGCCGGGTCGACCGGTTCGAGCTGGGAGAGATGTCGCTGCATGATATTTTCATAACCCAGGTAAGGGAGAAGGGGGGCGTTATCGATGAAAAAGATGTTTAAAGTCGTGAAAAGAGAATATCTCGATCGTGTAAAGAAAAAGAGTTTTCTGATCGGTACTCTTCTCGGTCCCATTATCATGGGGGCGCTTATCTTTGCGCCGATGCTCTTTATGAAATTTGCTCCAGAGACTCAGACGAATATCGCTGTCATCGACAGGACCGGAGGAATGATATTTGACAGGCTGACGGAGGCTCTTACTGATACACTGGATGACGGATCTCTGAAATTCGTTCTGAAGGAGATCGATGCTTCCATGCCAGACCTCGAAGAGACCAGAGAGAGGCTCAACCTGGAAGTGGAGAGCGATGTTCTCGATGGATATTTTGACTTTCCAGAAGATATCGTCCAGACAGGCAAGGCTCATTTTGTCAGCAAGAGACTGGGCAATATCAAGATGATGGGGAGACTGGACAGCGCCGTTGACCTGGCGGTCATCGGATTGAAACTAGAGGCCGAGGGAATTGATGTGGCCGAAGTAGGAGAGCTGATCAAGGGAGTGAGTATCAAGATAGTCCAGCTGAAGGATGGGCAGGAGGAGGAGGGAAAGGGCTTCGATAAGATCTTTATCTCCAGCTTCATGTTTGTCATGATGCTTTACGGGACGATCCTGATGTGGGGGATCGCTGTGCAACGATCGATCATCGAGGAGAAGAACAACAGGGTGATAGAAGTGATGCTTTCGTCGCTCCGTCCGATCGACTTGCTGTTTGGCAAGATCCTCGGTGTCGGCGCGGTCGGGTTGACCCAGTATTTGATATGGGCAATTGGTGGGGGCATGCTCGCGCTTTACGGGATGAGTATGGGAGGCCCCGTGGCTCAGGTTGCGAGCAACCTGTCGCCGGCCATTCTGACATTTTTCGTTGCATACTATGTGCTTGGATTCCTGTTCTACTCGACATTGTTCGCGGGCATAGGATCGGTATGCAATACTGACCAGGAAGCCCAGCAGATGCAGCAACCGATCGTGCTCTGCCTGGTGTTTACCATAATGGTCCCGATGTTTATCATCCAGAACCCTGACAGCCTTTTCGCGACCGTTATCAGCCTCATACCGTTCTTCACGCCGATCGTGATGTTCATGAGAATAAATATCCTTACTCCTCCGGCGTGGCAGATAATCTTGAGCTTTGTAATAATGGCAGCAAGCCTATTTATCGCCGCCAAAATATCAGCCAAGATATTCAGGATAGGTATCCTGATGTACGGGAAGAAACCGGATATACGCGAAATTATAAAATGGATGAAAAGGGCGTAAGCCTTCGTGGCTGATGGCGTGGGTATTGTGCCCGCGCCAAAGCCGCGTGTTAAATGGGTTTGTCATGAAAATTGCTGGATTCCGGTCGGACAGGTCTGTTTATTTCAGCTGTATGGCTAACTCTCGATAGAGAAGGATCGATTCCATGGAATGCGCGATAATCACTACTTACAGGTGCAACGCCAGATGCCAGATGTGCAATGCATGGCAGAATCCGAGTAACCCTTCCGAGGAGTTCGATCCGGAGATCCTGAACAAGATCCCCGCCGGGATGCAGCGACTGAACATCACCGGTGGAGAACCGATGCTGAGGAAGGATATTCACAGGATAATAGAGATCCTCGATACGAAGTCTGACAGACTCGAGATAAGCACCAACGGGTTTTTCCATGACAGGATCATAAAAATAGCTGAAGATTTTTCCGATATCACGATCAGGGTCAGTGTCGAAGGCCTGCCCGAGTTGAACGACAAGCTCAGAGGCATCGATAATGGTTTCGATCACGCACTCAGGACTATTCTGCGTCTGAAAAAGATGGGGATAAAGGATGTCGGGTTTGCCATGACGATATCAGGTGATAACTGCCGCGACCTTCTTGACATTTACACTCTGGTCGCGTCGATGGGTGTCGAATTTGCAAACGCGGTCGTACACAATTCGTTCTATTTTTTCAAGGAAGACAACAAAATAGAAAATGTCAGCGAAGTCGAAAAGGTCATGACAGAGTTCATAGAGGCACTGTTGTCGTCACCGAGAGCGAGTATTAAAAAGAGGATGAAGGACTGGTTCAGGGCCTATCTGAACGTGGGGCTGCTCCGCCATGTGCAGGGCAGACAAAGGCCCATTCCCTGCAACGCGGCTACCGACACATTTTTTGTAGATCCCTGGGGACGGGTACTGGCGTGCAACGGCTCACCGGCGCCGATGGTAATGGGAGACCTGAATACTCAGTCGTTCGACGAGATCTGGAACGGTGAACAGGCCAGAAAGATAAGGGAGATGGTCAGGACCTGCAAGCAGGGCTGCTGGATGACAGGGACGGCCGTACCAGCGATGAGAAGGAATCCAATCGGACCTGTCAAATGGGTCCTCAGCAATAAACTTCGAGTGATGCGTGGAAAACACGTTCATCTGGACAATAGTCAGGACTGATGAGATGAGAATCGCTATCCTGGGAATCAAGGGGCTCCCTGGACATCACGGTGTCGAAGTCGTGGTCGATTCACTGTTGCCCCATCTTGTCGAACTCGGGCACGAGATCACCGTGTACGGGTACAAGTCGTATACAGAAGTGGAGGGCGAGTATCAGGGGGCCAGAGTCGTTGCCGTAAAAGGGAGCGGCGCAAAGCCTCTCGAGATGATATCCCACATGTGGAACGCAGCGCTCGTGTCCAGGAAAGAAGACTACGATATCATTCATATTCATTCCACCGATCCATGCCTTCTTGCCGGGATGGTCCGTGCACGGTACGGTGTGATCGCCACATCACATGGTCAGGCCTATGTCAGGAAGAAGTGGAATATTGTAGCGCGCAACATGTCTAAGATCGCCGAGCATTTTTTCATAAGGATCCCGGACATGAAGACATCTGTCTCAAAGCCGCTGGCCGACTATTACAATGCCCGGTATCGCAAGGGCGTTCTCCATATACCTAACGGGATCACTATGAGAGTCAAGCCCGATGCCGCACTGCTGGATAAATGGGGGCTCAAGCCTTCGGATTTTTTCTTCTGTTCGGCGGGAAGGATAGAGAAGACGAAGGGACTCTCTACCCTCGTGGAGGCTTACAGGAGGATGGATACGGATATCCCCCTGGTGATAGCGGGAGGCGGAGTCGCCACCGATGAGGAATATTTCAGGCAGCTCAAAGCGGAAAGTCCCGAAGGAGTAAGATTCATGGGATTTCTGACCGGCGATGAATTTTTCGCGCTGTACGCGCACGCGTCCGTCTTTGTCTTTCCATCGGAGTACGAAGCAATGTCGATGGCTCTTCTTGAGGGGCTGTCGTTCGGAACACCGACTGTGTACAGCGATATTCCTGAGAACGAGGCGGTTGCCGCCGGAATCGGATTTCCATTCCGGGTATCTGATCCTGTAGACCTTGAGGCGAAACTTCGCCATGTCCTTTTGAATCCGCACGAGGCCAGGGAGAAAGGGAACCTGGCGATGGATAAGGTGAGGGCGAATCACAGCTGGGGAGCGATTGCCCGACAGTATGACGCGGTATATAAAATGATGGCGGGACGATCCAGTTGATGGAGGATTTCATGTATTCAATGTTCAAAGAAATATACGAGGAGTTCAGGAAGACCGAATGCGAAGATCCTTTCGAAGAGACTGTTCACCTGCTGGATATAATGACAGGCGGATCTGTCAGGGGCTGTGACCTTTCGTTTCTCGACAACAAGGGACT
This sequence comes from Candidatus Latescibacterota bacterium, assembly GCA_019038625.1. NCBI lineage: Bacteria > Pseudomonadati > Candidatus Latescibacterota > Candidatus Latescibacterota bacterium. The sequence goes on from JAHOYU010000121.1 coordinate 39,761, forward strand.
AACGGTCGCTGAGTTGGTTCGGATCAGAAACACGGGAAAGCCGATGGAATATATTGTGGGCGAGGCTCCGTTTATGGGCAGGTCGCTTGTGGTGGATGGCGGCGCGTTGATTCCCAGGCAGGAGACAGAACTTCTTGCCGGGATCTGTATCGAGTCACTTAAAGAGATGCTGGATGATAACGATGAACTGGATGTGATAGAGCTCGGGACGGGAAGCGGAAATATCGCCGTTTCCATAGCGATAGCTCTGGAACAGGCCAGGGTCTGGGCATCCGATGTCAGCGAGGAGGCGGTTGAGATCGCGCGCCTCAATGTGGAGAGATTCGATATCGCTGACCGGGTCAGGCTTTTTTCGGGAGACCTGTTTGAACCTCTGGCGGGGGAAGGGCTTGAGAACGACGCGGATCTCGTTGTATGCAACCCCCCCTACATTCCGACAAGCTCGCTCGAGAAACTCGCGTCGGAGATCATAGACCATGAGCCCGTCGTCGCGCTGGACGCAGGAGCATACGGAATCAATATTTTCAGAAGACTCATAGCTGAATCACCAGGCTTTCTCAGGCAGGGCGGCATGCTCGCCTTCGAGATAGGCGCGGGCCAGGACAAGCTCGTCGAACGACTCTTCAGGAAGGTCGGAGACTGGGTGGACGTGAATACCCGGGACGACGGGGAGGCCGTACGCGTGTTTACAGCGCGTAAAGTATAGATGTGCCGGGTGGAGGCCCTAGAACTTGATTATCCCGTAATCCACACGGATCTGGTAATAGCTGTACATATCACCATCTGGCACACTGAACATGTGGTACTCGAACTCGAACCCAACACCGGCCGTCAGCAGAAACCAGTAATCCAGGCCAATGCTGATCGCACCGCCCGGACAGTTCGCCGCAGTCTTGATAGTGCCGACCTCATTACCACCAAGTGACGGAACAGCGCGATAGACTCCAGCGCCCGCGCCGACGTAAACCTGGACCATCGGGCTGAGAGTAAAGTAGTACTTGGCCTTCGCGAGGAAGGGTACCACTCCGAGGCGCTCCCTGAAAGAGACAGAGTCGTTCACCGAGGGGTCGAAATGATTTGTCGAATGGTTGTGGACGATATCATATCCGATGTGGAATCCCAGGCAGAGTTCGTTGGAAATCATTTTGCCGGCGAATAGATCGACACCGAAGAAACCGGCTTCGGCGTCATCCACGAGGGACTGAGAGTATGACGCCCCGAGATGGATCACAGCTTTGCCGCTGTTAGCCTGGGCGAATGCCGCCCCGGTCATTGAAAGGACTATGAAAATAGTCAATAAGGCACCGCTCAGCAGGCTTCTCGTTTTCAACATCATCCTCCGGAATTTGGCGTGATAAAAAGCGTTATCATATACATTTCTATAATAAACCAGGGACCTTTAGTCAAGCTGTTTTGACGTGTCGGGAGGGTGCCTGCACCGTCATTTCCTTTGAAATATTATCTATTATTGTGTAAATTCATTGACCAAAGAGGTATTTCAATCTCCCGCCCGGAGCGGGTTGAAAAAGGCGGCCGTGTTGCGAATCCTGATGGTTCAGACATACCATTACTACAGGGGGGGAGACTCTACCTGCATGTTCAACCTGACGAGTCTTCTCGAGCAGGAGGGTCATGAGGTGGTGCCTTTTGCCATGCAGCACCCGCAGAATCTTGAGTCGCCATATTCGGAACACTTCTCCAGCGAGATCGATTTCCCGAAGATGTTGGAGGAATTCTCTGTCGGAACGGCACTAAGCGTAGTATCTAAAAGCATTTACAACAGAGAGGCGAAAGCCCGGATCTCCAGGTTGATCGACGAGGTGAAGCCCGATATCGCCCATTTTCATAATATTCATGGCCACCTGACCACTTCCATAATGGGGCCGCTTCGCAGGAAAAAGATCCCGATCGTCTGGACTCTTCATGACTACAGGCTGGTCTGCCCGAACACTACATTCCTTCGCGGTGGCGAGATATGTGAAAAATGTCTCCCGCGGAAGTATCACCACGTTCTACTGGGGAAATGTAAAAAGGGCAGCCGGGCGGCGAGCCTTGTGGCGATGATGACGACGGTCTTCGACCGTGTTTCCAGGGTCCCTGCCAGGACCAGCCGATTCATCACGCCGAGCGCTTTTTTGAAAGGGAAGCTGGTGGAGGGCAGGATCGATCCGGCGAAGATCAGTGTCATACCGAATTTTGTGGATGTCCAGTCGTTCAATACGGGCAGGGAAGAGGATTATTTTCTGTACTTCGGGCGGATCTCGCATGAGAAGGGGATAGATCTTCTTATCGAGGCCGTATCGGAGATGAAGGTGGGCCGACTCAAGGTCGTCGGTGAGGGGCCCTCATCGGAAGAGTTGAAAAAACTGGTCAAGCAGACCGGCGCGCCGGTCGAGTTCCTTGGCTTCAGGAGCGGCGATGAGCTTCGTTCCCTGCTCGAAGGGGCCATGTTCGTCGTGGTGCCGTCGACCTGGTATGAGAACCTGCCGTTCTCCGTGATGGAGGCCCTGGCTGCCGGCAAGCCTGTGATCGCGACCGATATCGGGGGAATCCCCGAGATGGTCGAGGACGAGGGGAACGGCCTGCTCTTTCCGCTGGGTGATGTTGCTGCGTTGAAGGGTTGTCTGGCGAGGCTGATCGAGGACGGCGAGCTGAGGCGGGCGATGTCGGTGGCGTGCAGGAAAAAGGCCGAGTTGCTATACAACAGGGACTGGCATTACGACCAGATAATGAAAGTCTATACAGAATTGACAGGGAAATGATTGTGGTTTCGCTTGACTTGGGCTGTTCACAAGCTAATAATTCAGCGAGTTTATCCTGCCGCAGGAAAATATTTAGTGTCGGGGTGTAGCGCAGCCCGGTTAGCGCGCCTGCTTTGGGAGCAGGAAGTCGATGGTTCGAATCCATTCACCCCGACCATATTATCGCTTCAGTAAATTTTGTCATCGCACAAGGACCAGTTTCTTCGATTCGGCAACATCGCCGCTCGTGAATCTCAGAAAATATACTCCACTGGCCACCGTCAGGCCATTTTCGTTTCTTCCGTCCCAGAAGGCCTTGTATGCACCCTTTTCATGAATTTCGTCCACCAGTGTACTAATCATCCTGCCCGTGATATCGAAGATCTCAAGGCGTACTCTCGACGTGGAATTTGTAAAATATGGAATCGTCGTCGAGGGATTGAACGGGTTGGGGTAACTGCTTCCGAGCCGGGCGACCGGCGGGATCTCGGTCCCGGTGAATTCGCTGGCACTGAAGGATATGTTAAAGGGTGGAAGGCCCGTACTGATCGGTGAAGATGTGATCATTACTTCCGCCAGGGCATCGTAGATGTGGATACCCGGAGATGTCGCGGTCTGATCCGCGATGAAAAGTTCGCTGTTCGGTGAGATCTCGATGTCGTTCAGGACATAAGCTCCTGGAGAATAGATTGTGGAAACGGCCAGGCCTGTAGACGGGTTGAAGCTGATTACATCGGTCTGAAATGATGAATTTGTAACTATCGCAAAGCCTTTCGATGCGTCGAGCACCGCTATGTCATTTATATCGCCTCCAGCCGCAGATTCAGTGAGCAGGTATCCAGCGGTAGAGAGACTCGAAGGATCGATCAGCTCGACGCCTGCGTCCTGGACACCCCACCATCCGACACAAGAGACTGCCAGGTTGCCGCTGGATGGGTCGAGAACTATCGCGGAAAAGGGATTGGTCCCGGCGAGCTGGATTGCCTGGATTCCGGGGGTGGAGTCGTCGCAGTCGATCAGTGTGTCGGAAGCACAATCGACAACAGCGATATAGCTGTCGCCTACAGGGCCCCAGTAGTTATTCCTGTCAAGACGCTGAATCGTCGCGAACAGGATGTCGTGCTTTATGAAGACTCTGCTGACCTCGCAGAGGCCGTCCGCGTCTGCGAATGCCGACAGGTCGATGCTTCCCTCATTCGCACCGGTCGTCGGGTTCATTATCAGGATGTCGTTGCTCTCATACAGCGGGATATATGCCTTAGATGGACTTCTGAAGGCAATGTCCTGGGGGTTGGTCCCGTTGCCTGTGGAGAACTGTCTGATGGTCGAGAAGCCCGCCTCTGGATCGAGAACCTGGATATTGTCTGCCGGGGAGCGGTTTACGATATAGACGAGGCCATCATACCAGCGGGCGATGGCATCGCTGTGGATCGCTGTGACATCGACATCAGTCGTGTAGGAGCCGTCGAGCCAGATCACGGAAGAACTCCCTGTTTCGTAGTCTGTAGTGGTGATGAATGCGGATTCATCAGCAATGCACTCAGCGAAGGGGAATAGGGATATTATTACTGCTGCGAATACGATTGTTGTGAAACGGTGTGATCTGTTCAATGTTTTTCCTTTCTGAACTCCTGTTTCTGCCCGGTTCGATCATAGTTTGAAATTAAGGGATGCATAGAAACTTCTGCCCGGAAGTGGAAATCCGCTGACATCAGCGGTCCTTCGGTCAGTAAGATTGTATGCTTCTATAGTCAGTGACAGCCCCTCTAGGAAAGGCTTTGTCACCAGAATCATGTTGTGCAGGTCACGGCTTCCAGTTTCTCTGGTGTTGTAACGGTTCAGATAGTTTGATCCCATATGGTCAAATTGCCATGCAAGACTCCATTTTGACCTGAAGTATTCGATTGTCAGTGAAGCTTTGTGGACCGGCCGGCCCGGGAGCTCATTGCCATTGTAATATGGAATGGGACTGACATCCCTGCTGTCCAGCCATGCGTAGTTGCCTGAGACCACGAATCCCGCCGGGAATTTTCCCGATGATGAGAGTTCGATGCCTCTAACTCGGGCCTTTCCGATATTTTGTGGCCTCACTGTCGACTGGGAATTCGGAAAGAACAGTATCAGGTCGTCTGTCTCATTGTAGAGATAGGTTGCTTCAAAGAAGAATTCATTTATGAATCCTGCTTTTCCCGGTGTGAATATCACCCCGATGTCTCTGTTGATACCTGATTCAGGGGAAAGGTCGCTTTCTCCAGTAACTGTTCCCAGATTGCCGAACAATTCGAAAAATGTGGGGATCCTGTAATACGATCCATAATTGCCCTTGAAAGTGATCGAAGGTGTGGGTCTGAACCTGAATCCGAAGGCAGGTGTATGTTTGTCGCCACGTATTTTCCCGACAGGTGTCGGTGGGATCCATGGAAAGGGAGGTTCTGCATGGAATTCATTTTCGTACCACTCGGACCTCTGCGAGAAAGAGAGGTCGAGAATCTCATGTAAAAGAAACAGGTTGCCGGTAAAGGTCAGCGAAGTAGTTTTTCTGTTTCTGTCCGGTCCTGATGTGGCGACCGGCAGGTAGCTGGCAGGGCGGTACTTCTCCATTCTGTTCTCGACGAACAGGTCGAAAGACACAGGGAATGAACGGGGATATATTTTTGTCCTGAGGTTTCCTCCCCAGGAGAGGATCCTGTTATCGGTGCTGCTTGAGGAAAGGTCGATGTCTCCAGCTGGATCATTGAATCTTTCGGCTGTCCACGAATAGAATGCCGTAGCTTCAGGATGTATTCTTCCCGACAGAAATGAAGAGGGAGCAGCCTTGATGTATGTCATGCGGCGCTGGCGTTCGAGCCGGGCCGATGATTCCTGGTCGGCCCCGGGACCAGGCAGGCCGCCTTTTCTGATGAAGGAGTTATGGTGGAGGGAGAGAGAGCCGATTACGGGAAGGTCGGTCCGTATCCTGCCGGTCAGATTCCACCTTTGAAAATCGTTGTTTGTCCTTGTAGAAGTTTCGTCGTCGAGGATATTCTCCGGTGTCGCGTTGTCGTCGAGGAAGCTGAAATCGCCTGAGCTTTCAGTGTATCCTCCGAAGGCTCTCAGGTCGAAACGTCCCATGACAGATCCTGCCGAGAGTGAATATCTTCTGGAACCGAAAGAGCCGCCTGCTGCCCGGCCAGAAATGCCGATGCCAGCATCGGTCGGCCCGTTACTGTCTGCTGAAACGAGATTGACCGTTCCACCGATCGACGAGGCACCGAACCCTGCCGGGCTGAATCCCCTGTAGATCTCTATCGACGAAATATCTCCAAGGGAAAAATCTGCCAGGTTAGTCATCCCGGAATAGGCATCGCTGAGTGGGACGCCGTCGAGATAGAATCCGACCTGCGCGGATGAAGAACCCCTTATCGACATCGTCGCGAAGCTCCCGAGGCCGCCGTATTGCCTGATATTGACCCCCGTGCATCTGGCGAGGACCATCACGGGATCCGCCATCGAGTTTTCCTTTTTATCGATTTCCACAAGGCCTACGAACCCTGACTTGTTCATGATTTCCCGGGAAGGCTCGGTCCTGATTCCTTCTACTACTATTTCCGGGGTCCAGAACAGAGTGTCGAGCAACTCAGGCTGGTGTTCTGGCCTTGCCTTCGAAGATTTCTCCTCGCCGGACTTTTCCCCGGCCGCATGCGGAGAAGAGATCCCCGCGTTCAGGAAAATGAGAAATAGAAAGGAATAAACGACAGATCGCAAGCTGATGGCTCCACGTGTTCGCAGGACGGTCTAAGCACCGGACCAGGCGCCCGTCCGAAACAGGTCTTCGAGATGGAGACAAAACAGGACTCTGGAGGGAAAAAGAAACCCTCCGGTCCTTTCGGGAAAAAGGTGGAGGGGACGCAATGCCTCTCCCTATCCTCTCATTCCTCGAAGAGGTCCAGGGACTATTTATTTTTCAGGCAGGTATCCTGACTTATGGCTCCAGCGCCTCCGCCCCCCTTCCCGGCCATTTCGGCCAGTGGTCACGGGCGGCAGGCTCGCCAATTACAGTGGCGGGTCCGTGAGGGAATCTCACCCTCTTCCCTTTACGCCGACATGCGGCGCCTGAAATATTTTCAGAGAGATTGTAACCTGTGAGGACGGGGAAGTCAAAATGATTTTATTGTCTTTTAAAAATTTCCGCCTGGCTATGGAATGTCTTCTTCCTCATCAGCATACAGGATTCCCCACCTGTCGAATATAGCGGATGCGATCGAGTCCACCTGGGACCTGTTGAAGAACCAGAGAGGCATCCCGAAATGAACGCTGGGGGCCGGTATTGTCGTGCCACCGGGAGCGACGGCTTCGGCATACCGGGTGTGCCAGAAAGCGACAGGCTGTCCCTCGAGGACCGACCGGTTTATCCTGCACCGGGCCCTGTATATAGGATGGAAACAGGACTGCTGTGGGATTCCCATGTACGACATCCAGTATTGTGGATCGTAGACTTCGGCGTAATGGAAACCTCTGACAGCGGGATCGAAGAACATTCCCGGCTGGGTGACCATATCCCACAACTCAAGCCTCTCAGGGAACCCGGGGATATCCAGAGTGACGGGATCGCGCATGTCGAGGAATGCGTGCGTCATTGCGTCAAGATCCTTGCTTCTGTTGAAAGGTATCCATGTCTTCAAGACGCCCTCGATCTTGTCGATGACAGTGACGCAGAGGTCCTTGTAGGCAAGGGTCATCATTCCCGCCCGACTGTTGCAGGTCGGGGCGGAATCATAAAGATCGCACCTCAGGTTGCAGGGGTATTTTCTGTAACCCACGGGGATTACCGCTCCAAGTCCGCCGGTCCTTTCAGAAGATCCGCAGGTCCAGAGATGCCCCCCGAACGCCATGTAGTAGGGCAGGAAGTTGATGAACTCGAAGTGGTTGTAACGGATCAACCTCGTCCACACACTTCCCTGTTCGGCATCGATCGCGGGGCTGTACGTCCAGATTATATTCCTGTATTGAAACACCAGGCTCAGGGGTGGCGGCATGAAAGTATTCTTGCTCACATCGAAAATATCTCTGTCCGAGTTGAAAGTCGGGCAGAGCATGCACAGG
>JAHOYU010000122.1 GCA_019038625.1 Candidatus Latescibacterota bacterium
CTATGAAGGGGCGTTCTTTGCGTGGACTCATATCGTGGATGGCGCGCGCGATAAGTTCTTTGCCCGTACCAGTTTCTCCGGTTATCATTACTGTGGAATCAGTCGCGGCGACTTTCGCCACGTGTGACATCACCGCGATTATCTCGGGGCTTTCTCCGATGACTGTTCCGTGTCCGAGAATCCTCACTTCTCTTCGCAGGATGACATTTTCGGCTTCGACATGATCTTTGAGTTGCTGTATCTCTGAGAATATATTTTTCAGGTCCTGTTCTGCCATTTTTCGGACCGTGAAATCCCTGGCAAACGCGAAGACTATCTCCCTGTCTCCGAATCTCGTGTATTCAAAGCTGATTTCGACAGGATATTCCCGGTTGGATTTAGTCCTGTGAACAGATTCTATGAGAGTACTATTCTTTTCTCTAAGTTCGGCCCACAGATTCGTCATCATTTCCCTGTCGTATTCAGGGTTGATATCCGTAATGGACATATCGAGGAGTTCCTCGCGTGAATATTCGAGTACGCGACATGCCTGGTCGTTCACATACTTGAACGTCAGATCCGGAGCGATCCAGAAGATCTCGTCTGCGGCACAGTCCACGGCAGTCTGCGTGATCATTAACTTTTCTTCGCTTTCTTTTCTTTCAGAGACATCCTGGCAGAAGGCGAAGAGATATTCTTTTCCTCTGAATTCGATGTAGTTAGCGCGAATCTCGACAGGATATAAAACTCCGGATTTTGTTCTGTGTGATGTTTCCATAAGAATATGTTTCTTACGCCTTACTTCATTCCATAATAGCTCCGTGCTCTCTGGAGTGAAGTTGGGATCGATGTCGCACATTGAAAGAGTCAGCAGATCCTCATGAGAATATCCCAGTTTTTTGCAGGCCTGTTCATTAGCGTATCCGAAGCTGTTATCCGGCCTGATCCAGTAAACTTCGTCGCCGGCGAGATCGACAGCGGTCAGAGTAAGCCTGATAGTCTCCTCTGCCTCCATCCTGTCGGTGATATCCCTTGAAGAACCAGTAACGACTATATCGTCTCCTTCACTGCGGATATCGATAGAGTGATAATGAAACCAGTGCCATTTCCCGCTGGCATCCCTGATCCGGTATATTTCGCTTATTGTATCGCCCTGTTTACAGTTCTGGATCGCCTTTTCCATGGTCGGTCTGTCGTCCGGGTGAATAGAATTGAAGAATAGAAATGGATCTTCATACAGTCTTTCGAGGGGGTACCCCAGGATAAGTTCGGCCTGTCTCGAAAAATAGAGCCCACCGCGGACCGTGGACCACTCGTGAAATATATCCGGAGCATTTTCTACCAGTTGTTGATAACGTTGCTCACTTTCTTCTACGGCCTGTCTGAACTCAATCGATTTCGCGATCTCGCACTCGAGACACTGGCTCGTCCTTAGAAGGTCCCTGCTTTTTTCCGAAATACGCTGGTTCAATTCATTGCAGACACGGTGCAACCTGATTTTCGATATAGCAAGGACGACTACGACAACAAGGAGGGTGATTACGATTCCCCACACGACCATACTACCAGCACCTGTCAGCGGAATCAGAGAAAAGAAAATCCTGCCCGTTAGTTTCACGACGATCCCTGGATTGCCAGAAACTGTCAGATTTAGATAGTAATTTGATAGTTACGTACTGTGTATATTATATCCCAATTTCACAATTCTTCAAGAGTCTGCCGTAAATCATGACTGATTTGACGTTGTGCCGACTATGATAGCGCTGGCTGACATGATTCTTCCGCGTTTCTACTCCCCATGATCTGAAACCTCACAGGTAGTGACCCGAAGTAGAGAAGCTGCCTACAGATACAGGCAAGTGTCCATTTCCCCTGGTATACTTTAACATCCTCTCCACAACAGGGACAGTTTATCCATACTGATTTACCCATGACTTTCTCTCCTTCAGGTTGTCCGGATGAAACGAATGAATGTTCTTCAGGGATGCTGTCTCTGCCGAGAAACTGCAGTCTTACCGGGGAAGGACCCAGATGCAGGATGTGTCCGCAGGAGCATACCAGAGTCCATTTTCCATAGTAGAGGTGGTTTTCTTTTCCACAGCAGGGGCAGAGTACGCGCACCGGTATGTTCATCGTATCCTCTCAGATGACAGATGTGGTGATCAGATTGATCAGAAAATAAGTGAAACAGCCTGTGCCATCAGACCTGTTCTGGCAGGTGAGTGGATATTCAGATCAAAAGAAGTAGCGCCGCGACAATCTTCTCGAATTGACACCCGATTAAATCAATAGAAGATTCAGCCGCTGTTGTCAGCCTTTGTTGTATTCAGTCATCCCTGACTTGAGGCCCGCAAGACCTCGATCCGTGAGGATCTTCATCCCGAAAAATCCCTGCTTCGTATCTACATGACGGTCTATTTGTATTGCAGAAAATGTGCCGAAATCGGTGTTTGTTAAAACAATTTTACAAGCAATTTATTAACTGCATGTTAGTCTTTATAACATTGATGTTGCCGAAGGACGGGTCCTTTCATCCGCCTCCGAAATATCGTGGAAACACGATAAGTCGAGGATTGTCCCACACGAATATTCCCGGTCGAGCTGAAAGTCTTTCCGGTATTTTTCCGGAGGAGATGACAGGAGGTGGTAAGATCAGGCTGTCTTGACAGTTTCCTGGATTTCCACTAGACTCACGCTTCAGGCCAGAATCATAAAGGTGTCTCAAAGGAGGTTGTTCCTGTGGAAAACCGTGTCTTGCGTCTATTCCCTCTCACTATATTTATTGTCACATTCCTTCTTTTAATGGCTGTTTCCGTATCCGGGACCGATGAATCGGGCAGGCCGCCTGGAGACATATCGACTCCGGATGTTTTTTCGAGAGTCGAAGATGCCGGTTCTTCAGAGTCCAATGGAGGTGCTGACTGGATAGTTGTTTACGACTATGCCAGGAACTTTGTCAAGCCGACAGGGGTCACATATGTCGAGAGTCATATCATCCATAAAATCCTTACGACCGCTGGATGCAGGGACAGATCCGTACTGGGTTGGAGTTATGACCCTCAAAGCAGCTATATAGAGGTCAAAGAGGTAAATGTCATAAGAGAAGGTAAAAAGATCCCTGTAGATGTTTCGATGGTCCATGACCTGCCGGCGCCCCAGAGAATGATTTATTGGAATGATCGCATAAAGACCCTTCAACTACCTGAACTCCTGGTAGGCGATGGAATCGAGATCAGGGTCTCCCGCAAGGGATTCACATATGCTCTTCTTGGAGATGGTCTTCACGGAGGCGAGACTGGAGCCGAGGGTGACGAACAGTATATTCCTCCGATGCCAGGCGAATATTTCGACATCGTATATTTTGACGAAGAAGTGCCGGTCATCGAAAAGCGATACGTTCTCAGTCTCCCATCTGATAAAAGGCTTCATTCCCAGGTCTACAACGGACCTCTTTACTCGGCCACCTCATATGATGAGGAGAGGACAGAGTATCAATGGTGGGGGCTGGATATACTTCCCCGTACTCACGAAGCAAACCAGCCGGACAAAAGTGACTTTGTCACAAAGGTCGTGATGGCGACTGCGGAGAGTTGGGAAGCGAAAAGCAGATGGTTTTTCGATGTGAATAAAAACCAGTTCGAGGTCACAGACGATATCAGAGAAAAAGTGGAAGAGATACTACGAGACGCGAGAGTGGAAAAAGCATCGGAAGAGAGGAGGGCTGAGGTCCTTCTGCACTGGGTCGCTCAGAACATACGATACAGCGGGCAGACG
>JAHOYU010000123.1 GCA_019038625.1 Candidatus Latescibacterota bacterium
CTTTCCGGAAGGAGTGAGGATTGGACGAAAGAATGATAACCGACCCGCAGGCTTCCCCGGAAGAGCTTAGATCTGAATCGACTCTGAGGCCGAAGACTCTTGATGAGTTTATCGGTCAGAAGAAGCTCAAGGAGAACCTCTCCATATTCATACAGGCCGCCTGCAAGAGAGAGGAACACCTCGATCACGTCCTTCTCTATGGTCCCCCCGGGTTGGGCAAGACTACTCTTGCGAATATCATTGCCAGAGAACTTGGTGTAAATATCAGGATCTCCTCCGGACCTGTCTTTCAATCCCCCGCGGAACTCCTGGGAATACTGACTCAGCTCGAGGCCCGCGACGTACTTTTCATCGACGAGATACACAGGCTCGGACGGGTGGTCGAGGAGCATATCTATCCCGCGATGGAGGAGTTTCGTTGTGAACTGATAGTGGACAAGGGTCCCCATGCCAGACATTATTCACTTCCCCTCGAGCCGTTCACCCTCATCGGCGCGACGACCAGGGCCGGTATGATCACGCCACCGATGCGCAGCCGTTTCGGTGTTGTGATGAGGCTTGATTTCTATTCTACCGAGGACATGCTTAAGATAGTTAAACGTTCCGCGGGCCTTCTAGATGTCGAAATTGATGAGGATGGCGCTATAGAGATTTCCAGACGTTCACGCGGGACTCCGAGAATAGCTAACAGGCTTCTACGTCGCGTAAGGGATTTCGCCCAGATCAAGGGTGAGGGACATATCGACAGGGAAATGGCCGATTATGCTCTGGGTATGCTCGACGTCGATTTCAAGGGGCTTAACGAGATGGACAGGCGGATCCTGTCGACGATTATTGAGAAGTTCTCGGGAGGTCCTGTAGGTATAGGCTCTCTTGCCGTAGCCGTGGCAGAAGAGGGGGAGACGATCGAGGATGTCTATGAACCGTTTCTTATCCAGGAAGGGCTGTTACAACGTACGTCGAGGGGCAGGATGGTCACCGAAGCGGGATACTCGCATATGAATGCAGAACGTGGACCTGTCGACCCGAAGCAGGGCAATATCTTCTAGGGCGTACTCGCCGATTGGAATAATCATGAAACTTGAAGATTTTAATTATGGACTGCCTGAGGAACTTATCGCACAGCATCCTCTTGCGGAAAGAGATGACAGCAGACTTCTGCTGCTGGACAGGGATTCAGGGACGGTACGGGAAACTGTGTTCGCGAATTTCGCCCGATATTTAAAAGAGGGGGATATCGTCGTCGTCAACGAGACGCGGGTCATTCCTGCCAGACTTCTTGGAGAGAAAGAGACGGGGGCGAAGATCGAGATCTTTCTGACCTTCTCTCTCGGAGATGGATATTGGGAGGCCTTGTGCCGACCGTCTAAACGCCTTTCACCGGGAGACCGGGTCCTGATCGAAGAGTCTGAATATGCTGTCACGATCGAGAAAGAGATCGGGGGCGGGCAGTGGAAAGTATCTCTTCCCACGGGAATACCTGAAAGTCAGTTTATACAAGAATACGGGCATGTGCCTCTTCCTCCGTACATCAAACGTGAGGATGCAGACGAGGACCGCGAGCGTTACCAGACTATTTTTGCCAGGAAAGAAGGTTCCGTAGCGGCGCCGACGGCAGGCCTTCATTTCACAGACAGGGTGATGAGAAATATTGAGCGTAAAGGGGCGGTAGTGATCCCGGTGACTCTGCATGTCGGGCCAGGCACATTTCGTCCTCTGGACAGCGATATAGTGGAGGAGAACCGGCTTCCGCAAGAACACCTGATGGTCAGGGCGGATTTCTGGGACCAGATACGCGGCGCGCGCGCGGATGGCAGGGAGATCATCGCTGTGGGGACCACGGTCACCAGGGCGCTTGAAGCGCTTGCCAGCGGCAGGGTCGACGACAGGACCGAGGTGGATATCGATGGTGTCGAGCATATCCTCGGCGCTACAGACCTGTTCATCTATCCGGGATTCAAGTTCAAGCTGATAGATGCTCTGGTCACAAATTTCCATCTTCCGATGTCCAGTCTCTTTGTCCTTGTATCCGCTTTCGCCGGTCGCGAGGAGATGCTCCGGGTCTACGACTGGGCGGTACAGAGAAAATACAGGTTCTACAGTTACGGCGACGCGATGTTTATCAGATAGTGAGGGGTGGATTGGCTTTCAATTTCGAATTGCTGGCAAAGGACCCTTCCGGCGCCAGGTACGGCAGGATAGAGACCGACCACGGAATGATCGAGACTCCCATCTTCATGCCGGTCGGCACTCAGGGGACAGTAAAGTCTCTCGCGCAGGAAGATCTCAGGGATATAGGGGCGGAGATCATCCTGGCCAACACCTATCATATCCATCTTCGTCCGGGCGAGCAGCTTCTGGCCGAGGCTGGAGGGATACACCGGTTCATGGCATGGGACAGGCCCGTACTGACTGACAGCGGGGGCTACCAGGTATTCAGTCTGGCGGATCTCAACAAGATCACTGACGAAGGCGTGGAATTCAAATCGCATATCGATGGTTCGAAACGTTTTCTTACACCTGAAAGTGTAGTGGATATACAACTCGATATCGGTTCGGATATCATGATGGTCCTTGACCAGTGTGTCGAGTATCCCTGCTCTGAAGAGGATGCCCGGAAAGCCCTGGAAAGGACAACGGACTGGGCGAAAAGAAGCCTCAAAGCTTACGGCCCCAGAATTGTAAGGAACGATTACGAAAGAGTCCTTTTTGCTATTGTGCAGGGTTCGGTCTATCCCGAGTTGAGAGAGAGATCGGCACGTGAACTGGTCGAGCTGGATTTCCCCGGTTACGCTATAGGAGGACTTTCTGTAGGGGAACCCAAGGAAGATCTTTACGGGATGGCTGCTCTCACTGCTTCATTTCTGCCCGAGGACAAGCCACGCTATCTTATGGGAGTGGGTTTCCCCGAGGATATAGTGGAAGCGGTCGCTCGAGGGATCGATATGTTCGATTGTGTCATGCCCACGAGGAACGCCCGGAACGGTACCGTTTTTACCTCAAGGGGCAGGGTCATACTGAAAAACGCCGCCAACACCAGAGATTTCGGCCCACTCGACCCGGATTGTGATTGCCATGTCTGCAAGACCTACAGCAGGGCTTATATGAGGCATCTCTTCATGGCCGGTGAGATGCTCGGGCCAAGACTCGCGACCTATCACAGCCTTTATTTTTACTTGCATCTTGTCCGTCAAATGAGGCAAGTTATCAGGGAAGGAAATTTTACCGAATGGAGGAAAGAGTTTTACGCGAAATACGGAGATCCATTTAAAGAATAATCGACAATAAAGTTGAGGAGGAAAAGTGTATAATATCATGTTTGCATTGAGTGGCGCGGGTCAGAGTGGTGAAGGCGGAAATCCCTTTATGATGTTCGTGCCGATCATCCTGATTTTCGTAGTGTTCTATTTTATTCTGATCAGGCCGCAGCAGAAGAAACAGAAGGCTCACCAGGCGCTTCTCTCGCAGTTGAAAAAGGGTGATAAGGTAGTTACTAACGGCGGACTTTACGGTACCGTCTCAGACGCCAAGGATCATGTCGTGGTCCTGAAGATCGCCGAGAACGTCAAGGTCGAAGTAGTAAAGAGCGCGGTAGCTACAGTGATTGAAAAAAAGGAATAGTGGGGGGGCGGAATAATCGCCCGGCAGAGCTGTTCCGGACAAGATAATAATGTCAACGATGCGTGTTCGAATATATGGGGACCCGGTCCTCAGAAAGAAATCAGAGAAAGTCACGGAATTCGACGATGAGCTCCTGGCGTTTCTCGATGATATGGCTGAGACGATGATTCTTGAAGATGGGGTCGGGTTGGCTGCTCCCCAGGTAGGGGTCTCGAAACAGATAGCCGTGATAAACAGGGAACCCGGTAATCCCGCTTCCCTTATCAAGGTGATCAATCCAGAGATCGTTAATTTCAGTGATGAGAACGAAAATGTGGAGGAGGGTTGCTTGAGCGTGCCAGGAATCCGCGGCAAGGTCGTTCGGCCGACTTCTCTGGAGATGACTTACCAGGATGAAAAGGGAGAGCGGTACGAGTTGAAGACGGATGGGCTCGAGGCCAGGATCATACAGCACGAACTCGATCATCTCAATGGTGTCCTTTTCGTGGACAAGCTGTCACTCGCCAAGAAAGTCCTTATCAAAGGAAAGCTTCGTGAACTCTCCAGGAGAGGTCGAGAGGGGGACTAGATGTCAGGAGTGGTCTTCTTCGGGTCTCCCGAATTCGCAGTACCGGCTCTAAAGGCCCTTATATCCTCTGAATATTCTCCTGGAATGGTAGTGACTCAGCCTGACAGATGCTGTGGAAGGGGGATGTCGTCGAAGCCGACGCCGGTCAGAGAGGTGGCAGAAGCGAACGGGATCGAGGTGGTCTGTGCATCGCGGTTCGGTGAGGGTGATATAATCAATCGGCTCGAATCTGCCGGGGCGGATTTTTTTGTAGTGGTAGCCTTCGGACTTATTTTTCCCAAACGGGTCCTGGGCATTCCGAGCAAGGAATGCATCAATGTACACGCGTCACTTCTTCCAGCCTGGAGAGGCGCCAGCCCGGTAAATATGGCCATCGTGAACGGTGATACCTTCAGCGGCGTCAGCACGATGAGAATGGTAAGAAAACTCGATGCCGGTCCTGTATTCATGCAGGAGGTGCTTCCGATAGATCCGGTCGAAGATGCAGGCTCCCTTTCTATCCGGTTGGCGGATTCGGGTGCGACGCTGCTTGTGAAGACATTGCGGGCCATCGATGACGGAGGATCGATACCTGTCGATCAACCTCAGGAAGGAATCTCCCGTGCCCCGATGCTGAAGAAAGAGGATGGTCTGATACCCTGGGACAAGAATGTGTTTGAAGTACATGATCACATAAGAGGTATGAATCCGTGGCCGGGAAGTTTTACATGGCATAAGGGTAGATACATCAAGGTTCTCAGTGCGCGCCCATGCGGCACTGTCTGTGTCTGCGGCAGACCGGGCGAGATAGCCTGCGCCGGAGAGGATGGCGTGATAGTATCCTGTGGCACCGGTACTCTGAGGATCGAAAGGCTGCAGGTGGAAGGTAAAAAGCCGCTGGCTGCCAGGGAATTTCTGAGAGGGTACAGGCTTGAAGCGGGTGAGTTTCTCGTAGAGGAGAAGTGATGGAGGGAAAAAAGAAAAAGGGATACCATCCAGTAATATTCTACCTGTTCGTATTTGCAGCTGCTTTTATTGTGGGGATCGTCATATTCAACTTTATTGTCCTGCCATTACTTGTCGGGAGGGGCGACATCGCGATCGTTCCACAGATTAAAGGGATGCAGTTTTCGCATGCGGAAGAGGCATGCAGGGAAAAGGAACTTAATCTGATGGTGACCGGTGAGCGTCATTCTGTTGAATTTCCCACTGGTACGGTGATCGAACAGGATCCGGGTTCTGGTGAAAGCCTGAAGGGTAACAGGACCGTGAAGGTCGTTATCAGTTCTGGCCCAAAACTGGAGACTGTGCCGGAGATGTACGGAGAATCGATACGCCAGGCGGAACTGATGCTGGATGCGTCCGGACTGGAAAAGGGCAGGATAGTCAGGATATTCTCGAACGAGGAAGGTCCGAACAGAGTGATCTCAGCGAGTCCGTCTGTTGGTTCCCGGACTCCCGCAGGGTCGGGAGTAGACCTGCTACTTTCGATGACCGGGGAACCCAGGGTGTACATGATGCCCGACCTGAGGGGGAAGGACCTGCTGTTCGTAAGGGAAAGGCTGGAGAGTTGCGGGTTCCACGTTTCGAGGGTTGTAAGCAGGAAAGATATGGATATGTTCCCCAATACGATCCTTTCACAGAATCCGGATCCCGGTCAGGCGATCAAGGAGGGAGGAACAATTGAACTCGTTGTCTCGACGGTTGAGTGAACTGGGTACTGTGGCAGTCGCCCCATCAATGCTGGCGGCCGATTTTACCGATATAAGGGCTGAAATCGAGGCTGTAGAGAAGTCGGGCGCAGATTTTCTCCATCTCGATGTGATGGATGGGAATTTTGTGGAGAATATCACGTTCGGCCCGATGATCGTCGAGGCCATAGCCCGAGTGAGTAAGGTTCCTCTGATAACCCACCTGATGATCAGCGACCCGGGGAAATATGCTCCAGAATTCATAAAAGCGGGGAGCTCTGCGATAAGTATTCATTATGAGGCCGTGGAATCCGGACATCGGGAACTTCTCGAAGAAATCAGGTCCGGGGGATGTCTCGCCGGGCTGGCAGTCAATCCTGATACTTCGATAGCTGAATTCAGGGATCTTCTTGATGGAATCGACCTTCTGCTCGCGATGACTGTGTTCCCGGGCTTCGGAGGTCAGAAGTTCATGCCTGAAGTGATGGGTAAGGTCAGGGAAGCAGTTGCGATCAGGGAGGCTAAAGGTTTAGATTTCGTTATAGAGGTGGATGGAGGGGTCAATCCTTCCTCTGCCGATTCGGTCAGAGAAGCAGGAGGACAGATACTCGTGGCAGGTTCAGCTGTATTCGGTACGGATGATTACTCCGGGGCGATAGCCTCGATCAGGGGTGCCTGAAGAATAGATGCCGGATTGCCCCGGCTCCTTCCTCTATTCCCTTCATCTGTTTTCACTTGCCTGTTATAAGGAATCGTGTTATTTTATGTCATTTCCCGGCAGGAGTGACAAGAGTTGTTCCATGACCTGAACGAAAAATTCGCCCGTGTTTTCAAGGAATTGCGGGGACACGGCAAGGTTCGAGAGAACCATATAGAAAAAGCTATGAAGGAGGTCCGAAGGGCCCTTCTTGAGGCTGACGTAAATTACAAGGTAGTAAAGGGTTTCGTCAGCAGGACGGGTGAGCGGGCAACTGGCAAAAAAGTGCTTGAAAGCCTGAGTCCCGACCAGCAGATTATAAAGATCGTCCACGAGGAGCTTGTTCATGTCCTCGGGGAAGAGCCGTCACCTTTCCGACTTTCAGGTTCGCCGGCCACAGTGATGGTATGTGGACTCCAGGGAGCTGGAAAGACAAGTTTTGTGGCGAAGCTTGCCGTTCATCTGATGAAGAAGGGACGGAATCCTCTGCTTGTGGCAGCGGATGTGTACCGTCCGGCGGCAATAGAACAGTTGAAGGTACTCGGTGGCGAGATAAATGTCCCGGTATTTGCGCCGGGAGCCGATGTGCCGGTGGGCAGGATCGTCTCTGATGCTCTTAAAGAGGCGAAACTGAAGTTGAAGGATACGATCATCATCGATACGGCCGGAAGGCTGCATATCGACCGTGAGATGATGAAGGAACTCAGCGAGATCAAGAGTATCCTCGACCCCGAAGAGATACTACTGGTCCTTGACAGTATGACTGGACAGGAAGCTGTCAATGTGGCCGGGGAGTTTAAGAGTGAGATTGATTTTACAGGCGTCGTCCTGACGAAACTCGATGGCGATACTCGCGGTGGAGCGGCTCTTTCCGTTTCAGCCATAGCGAAAGTGCCTATCAAGTTTGTCTGCGTGGGTGAGAGGCCTTCTGACCTCGAGGTGTTTTACCCTGACAGGATGGCAGGAAGGATCCTGGGAATGGGAGACGTGATGTCTCTCGTGGAAAAAGCCCAGGAGACGATAGATGAAAAGAAGGTTATGGAGCTTGAAAAAAAGCTCCGCAAGGAAGCTTTCACTCTCGAAGACTTTCTTGACCAGCTCCAGCGGCTGAAAAAGATGGGGCCGGTAGATCAGATCCTCGGGATGATACCGGGGATGAAGACGAAAGGCTCTCTCTCGCCTGACGTCGGTGAAAAAGAGATGAAGAGGCTGGAGGCTATCATCCAGTCGATGACCCCGGAAGAGAGGCGTTCTCCGCAGCTCATCGACGGGTCGCGGCGCAAGAGGATAGCCAGGGGTAGTGGAACGAGTGTGCAGGATGTGAACAGGCTCCTCAGCCAGTTTCAACAGATGAGGAAGATGATGAAGAAATTCTCAGGGTTCTCCGGAAAATTACCGATGAACCTGCCGTTTTCCTGAGCAGTAATGTACTAACGACCGATGGAGGTTCAAGTTGGCAGTAAAGATCAGACTGAAGAAAATGGGCGCAAAGAAAAGGCCTTTTTACAGGATCGTCGCGGCGGATGAGAGGTGCCCGCGTGACGGACGTTTTATCGAGATTATAGGCTATTACAATCCGCTTACCGACCCCGCAGATATCAAGGTCGATGAGGACAAGCTTTACAAGTGGCTCGACAACGGGGCAAAGCCTACTGATAACACCAAAGACGTCCTGAAACAGTTGCATCTGATAGAGAAGTGGCAGCTTCTCAAATCGGGCGTGCCTATTGCACAGATCGATGCGACGATCGCAGAGCGCAGGGCAAAACAGCCGAAGCCGAAGGAAAAGGTAAAAGGGAAATTGTCCAAGAAAGCTGTTGCCGCAGCGAAGGTTGCTGAAGAAGCCAAGGTAAAAGAGGCAGAGGAAGCCGCGAAGGCAATAGAGGAAGCCGCGAAGGCAGAAGAGGAAGAAAAGACAAAAGCAGCTGAAGGCGCAGCGGATGAAACGACTCCGGATGCTGGAGAGAATACAGAAGGTGCCGGCGAGGCTGAGACCCCTTCCGGGGAATAACCTGAGGGAGAGGAACGATCCGGTCACTGGCTGCTGAGCGTGGCTGGCGGATGTTCTGAAAGGAAGTCGGATAGATGAACGTGGAAAAGATCAAAAAGATGATCCACCGGATCTGTGAGATGCTTGTCGACAGACCGGATACGATAACGATAATCGAAGAAAGTCGAGACGAGACGACGATTCTGGTCCTCTCGGTAGACAAGGGTGATGTCGGCAAGATCATCGGAAGGAACGGACAGACGGCGAAGGCTCTCAGGGCTCTGGTGAATGCTGCCGCTACCAGAATGGGTGAGCGGGTCCTGCTGGAGATCCGTGAATAAGAGGTTCGGATCGGAGCATGATGACAGCAGAGATAGTCTTGTTGGGCAAGATCGTTAAGACGGTCGGATTGAAAGGCGAAGTAAAACTTTTGCCTGGCCCTGATTTCTGGCCCGGCACACTTGGTGTCGATGGTCTCGGTCTGGTTTCTCCGAAAGGAGTACGCAGGCAGGTCCGAATCGACAGGAAGAGACCGAAGGGTAATACATTTGTCATCAAGCTGTCGGGTGTCGACACTATAGATGAGGCCGAACATTGTGTGGGTAGTACGCTGGAAGTCTCGATGGACCAGATTGACGAAGCTTCTGCGCCGGACAGACTACTTCCTTTCCAGGTAATAGGTGCCGAAGTGAGGCTGCCTGATGGAGAGGTCGTAGGGACCGTGACCGATATGCTTCTTGGTCCAGGGCAGGATTGCCTGATTGTTGAACGGGATGCCGAGCAGTTGATTATACCGAACGTTCCCGAAGTCGTTGTGAATGTCGATATAGAGAAGAAAATAATTGAGATAGATCCTCCCGAAGGGTTACTCGATCTTAGATGGTGAGGAGTCGGTCGCGATGGAGTTTCATTTTCTGACTATATTCCCGGAACTCTTTCCGGGGGTCCTGGAAACGGGAGTCCTGGGGGTAGCGGGCAGGAAAGATGCTGCCAGTTATAACGTGATCAACCTCAGGGATTTTACGAGCGATCCCCACAGGACTGTCGACGATTATCCCTACGGTGGCGGACCGGGCATGGTGATGATGGCTCCTCCGGTGGTAGAGGCTGTTGAGTCGGTAAGGTCTGAAAATGAAAAGGACGAAGTTCCGGTGATAATGCTTTCACCAGCAGGAAAGATCCTGAGGCAGTCAGACGCCAGAAGACTTGCCGAAATGAAAAAGATCGTATTCGTCTGCGGACGTTATAAGGGTGTGGACGAGAGGGTGGAGAGGATGGTAGTGACCGAGATGATCTCGGTGGGCGATTACATAGTGAGCGGAGGGGAACTCCCGGCGCTCATAGTGGCGGACGCGGTCGTACGCCACCTGCCAGGCGTCCTGGGTGACGACAGAAGCAGGGAGACCGATTCGTTCGATATAGAGAGAGAATTCTCCCTGGACGCGGCATACTATACCAGGCCGCCTGAATACAGGGGAGTCGGGATCCCTGAAGTACTGATTTCGGGGAACCACGCGAAGATCGATGAGTGGAGAAGAGAGTCTGGTATGGAGCGGACCGCCAGATTTCGCCCCGATCTTATGGAGCGTTCAAATTAAACGAAACAGGAGGCAGAGATGAACATTCTTGACCAGATATCTGCGAGGCAGGTAAAGGATTCCCCGCCCGATTTCCGGGTAGGAGACACGGTGAAGATCGATGTAAAGGTCGTAGAGGGAAAGAGGGAAAGGATCCAGCTTTTCCAGGGAACGGTCATCCAGCGTAAGGGTGGCGGTATAGGCGAAACATTCACTGTGAGAAAGATCAGTGGTGGCATCGGTGTGGAAAGGGTATTTCCCCTTCATTCACCTCACCTTGCCGATATAAAGGTGATACGACAGGGCAAGGTCCGCAGGGCCAAACTTTTCTACCTGCGTGAGCTCAAGGGCAAGGCTGCCAGGATCAAGGACAAAAGGGATATAAGAAGGTAATGTCCTCCAGGGCCCGGTCGCGTTTCGAGAGACTTGTAGATTTCGATGCAGGATTTATCGGATCTGGTGACGGGATGCTTGCAGGTGTGGACGAAGCGGGGCGGGGAGCGTTAGCCGGGCCTGTAGTCGCCGCGGCAGTCATATGCCGCCCTCATGACGATCTTCTGGAAGTCAGGGACAGCAAGCTTATTTCTGAAAACAGAAGAGAGTTCCTTTTCGATCTCATAAAGGAAAAGTGTCTTGCGTACTCTGTAGGTATTGTGGGTCCTGAGGAGATCGATCGTATCAACATCCTCAGGGCTACAATGATCGCGATGCGGCAGGCTATTCTGGGGTTATCGGTAGACCCGGGGATAGTGCTGGTGGACGGCAGGCAACTGCCCGAGACGATGATAAGGGCCGTGGCAGTGATCAAGGGCGATGGAAAGAGTTTCAGTGTCGCCGCAGCATCGATTATTGCCAAGGTGACCAGAGACAGGATGATGCGGGTGAGTGACGCGGAGTATCCCGGGTACGGATTCGTCAGGAACAAGGGGTACGGGACGAAGGAACATTTCGAGGCGATACACTCACTCGGAAAGGCCGATATTCACAGGAAAAGTTTCAGGACAGGGCAATGGGGATGAGGAGGGAAATGGTGTGGATGGGACTTCAGTGGGAAACTCTGGCGAGAAGATAGCGGAGGAATATCTCAGGCTCTCAGAATTTACAATACTTGAGAAAAACTACAGGGTGGCGGGACTCGAAGTCGACATAATAGCGGTCGATGGGGCCTGCCTTGTTTTTGTCGAGGTTAAGACAAGGCGTACCAGCACTTTCGGTGACGCCGTAGACGCAATTCATCCCGGGAAGATGGTACGGATCAGGAAAGCGGCCAGGCATTATATCTCAACCAACAGGGTTGACAGAAGTTATGAAGAGATACGGTTCGATGTGGTAGCTATCGACCATTCTTCAATGAGAGGTGAAATGCTCCTGAGGCATATAAGGGGAGTTCTATAAAAAGACTTGATTTGAGAAGATATTACATCTATTTTATCTCTAGTGATTTTGAATTATAAGGAGGGTTTCAGGGTGACTCAGAAGAGAAATATTATCTGCCTGGTATTGATGGCTGGTTTAGTGTTTTCCGGATGTACGGTATATGACACTCAGCTCAAGGACATACCAATAGAAATGGAAGATCAGCTCCTGGAAGATTATATCGGCAGGAAAGCCTGGACAAGGACTCTTCTGATCGATATTGGAGCCAACAACGGTATAATCGACCGTGATGTCGAGGTAAGGATCGTATCTCTCGATTTTCACTGGAATGGCGCTGTAGGGGTCAAGGGTCCCAATAACAAGATAATCAGGCACTCGCTGGACCTTCCCCGGCCTATCACCAGGGAATCTTTCGAAGAGAGGCTCAGTCGGGTGCTCTGGTTCAAGAAACCCGATTACAGGTACAGGATGAACCTCAGAGAATTCGGCAAGAGAACGGCCAAAGCCATTTACAACCACGAGTTGTTCAAAGGAATGCCCAAAGCAGCGGCGCTTCACTCATGGGGCTATCCGGATCAGATAAAGACGAACGATATCGGTGGCATGGTCACGGAACAGTGGATCTACATGGATCCAAGGCCGGGGAACAAGAAAAGATACATTTTCGTCGCCGATGGAGACATCGATCGGTGGGAAGAGTAAATATTTAGAAGCCGCGTTGAATATCCTCTGGAGGTCAGCCTCCAGGGGATATTTTTTTACCAGTCAAAACAGGACAGAAAAAGCCCCCGCCAGGACCGTGGAAGCGAATAACTCTGGAGCAAACTCTGTAAGAGTTGAGCCCGCGGATTTTTTCCAAAATAGTTCGCCTCACCAATTTAGCAGGGACTCTAATTACATTATACCCCACTTGCGCCGT
Source organism: Candidatus Latescibacterota bacterium (assembly GCA_019038625.1). Classification (NCBI taxonomy): domain Bacteria; kingdom Pseudomonadati; phylum Candidatus Latescibacterota; species Candidatus Latescibacterota bacterium. The sequence continues at coordinate 12,420 of JAHOYU010000123.1, forward strand.
TCTGTCAATGCTCGGCCACAATCTAATCGTAAGGGATGGTATATATCTAAATTCAATACCCGGACTCGAAATATTTATACGGTTCAGCCTGTGCTATATCCTCGACCAGGGACTACTATTTTTTCCCGAAGAGCGAGTTTTTGTACCTCTTGTGTGATCTCGAAAAGTACTCTTCGGTCATCTTTACGACCACTCCGGAAAGAACAGCGATAGCTATGAGGTTGGGTATTGCCATCAGCCCGAGCGCGGCGTCACCGAAACCCCAGACGATCTCGAGCGAGAAGACTGCTCCGACGAACTGCATTACGCAGAAGACGACCCTGTAAGGCATTATGGCAGATGGACCGAGCAGGAACTCGATACTTCTGTCACCGTAGTACGACCATGAGATAGCTGTCGAAAGGGCGAAGAGAAAAACAGCTATCGTAACGATATAGTTTCCCCAGTTGCCGAGGGGAGAGAGGCCTTTCTGGAAAGCCCAGGCCGTAAGGGGGGATCCGTTCTGGAGGATCTTTCCTTCGAGTGCAATATCGGCAGGTTGGATCGCATCATCCACCTGGTCGGTGAAGGTGATCTCGGATTCCGCGTCTACAACGGCTTTTCCTGTGAAGGGACGACCTTCATGAACTATAAAGGCTTCCTCTACGACAGAGTGGTTTTTCACGAGGATGACGCCAGTGGGAATCCCTGAGGATATATCGAACTCACCTATATACTGGTCATCGTTCTCTATTCTGCCATTCTCATAAACGACAGCCCCAGTGTGTATGTAACTGATCTCTGATTGTTTTTCGAAGTCTATCGAATCCAGCTTCCTGTCTTTCCATACGCCCACCGTTATGATGACCAGGCCGGTCATCGTGCAGATGAGTAGAGTATCGATATAGGGACCGATCATCGCTACGAGGCCTTCGCGTACAGGTTCGTCCGTTTTGGCCGCTGCGTGCGCGATCGGGGCGCTACCCTGTCCCGCCTCGTTGGAGAAGATGCCTCGCCTCACTCCCCAGAGAAGCATGAACATGAATGAGGAGCCTACAAATCCTCCGACACCGGCCTTTGCCGTGAACGCGCTGCTGACGATGGTAACGAAAGCTGATGGAAGGGCCTTCGCGTTGAGGAATAACACCGTGATCGCTCCCAGGAAGTATACGATCGACATGATCGGCACCAGTCTGCTGGTCACTTTTCCTATCCTCTTGATACCCCCGATGATCACCATACCGACCAGGCTGGCGAGGACGAGTCCAGTCACCCATGTGGGCCAGTTGAAATCGGCACGGAATGAGTCAGCCACCGTAAAGGCCTGCACAGCGTTGCCACTGCCGAAGGAGGATATTACCGCACAGATGGCAAAGGCTACGGCAAGGAATTTCCATTTGCTGCCCATTCCATTTTGTATGTAGTACATCGGGCCGCCTGAGACAGATCCGTCATCATGGATCTTTCTGTATTTCATGCTGAGCGTGCATTCGACGAATTTCGATGCCGTTCCAAGGATGGCCGTCACCCACATCCAGAAAAGGGCCCCCGGCCCACCGTAGTGGATCGCGATGGCTACACCCGAGATGTTTCCGATGCCGATAGTGGCGGAGAGGGCCGATGTAAGCGCCTGAAAGTGATTGATCTCACCTTTGTCTTTTGGATCATCATAATAGCCTGCTATTACAGCCAGGCTGTGGGAGACTTTGCGGAGCTGGATGAACCGCATCCTGAACGTGAGGAATATGCCGGTGCCGAGAAGGAGGACGATAAAATAGGGCATTACCTCGGGCCATTCCCAGATATATTTTACCGCGGTATCGATGATCATCTTGACGTATTCCATAAGACGCTCCCGTTCGGTAAGGGGGCACCAGCCCCGGATTGTTTATCATGCTCCCGATTTTATGAGAAAGAAGAGTACGACCAGGATCAGAATCGGACAGATGTACTTTAAAAGAAAATAGAAGATCGGAGCAACCTTCTCGAATCCCGGAAATCCGCTTAGTATCTCTTTTGTCGATTCGCCGTTCTTCCAGACCCAGCCGACGAATATAGATATGAATAGAGCTCCTACACCCAGCATGACATTGCCGAACAGCCAGTCCATCATGCCGAGGAAACTCTTGTGTATGAAAGGCAGGTCCGCCAGCCAGGGAACCATACCTTCCTGGGACAGAAGGGATGGGAGTCCGACGACAAAAGTCACCACTCCGACAATCCAGACGGTTTTTCTTCTTAACCAGTGTTTCTCGTCTACAAGATAGGCGGTCACTACTTCAAGAAGTGATATAGTCGATGTCAGTGCCGCAATTGAAAGCAGGATGAAGAAGAAGGCTCCAACAATCATTCCTCCGGGTATATCACTGAAGATCTCTGGTAGCACCTTGAATACAAGTCCCGGTCCCTCTGTAGGATCCATATTCTTGGCGAAAATGGCAGGAAGGATAAGCAGCCCCGCCATAAAGGCGATCAGAGTATCGAAGAAGGTCACATAGCAGCCTGAGACGACCAGGTTGTCGTTTTTCTTGATATAGCTGCCGTAAGTGATCATGGCTCCCATGCCAAGGCTCAGTGAGAAGAATGCCTGGCCGAGGGCGGCGTTGAAAGTCTTTCCTGTGATCTTGCTGAAATCGGGTTTGAGATAGAACGAGAGGCCCTTGCCTGCTCCTTCCAGGGTGACCGATCTGATGATCAGGATGATCATCAGGACAAAGAGGACCGGCATAAGGATCCTCGCCCATTTCTCGATTCCTTTCCGTACTCCTCCCTGAACGACGACACAGGTCAATGCGATGAATGCCGCGAAAAGGGGCATGGAGATCATGTAGTTGGATGTGAATGACTCGTAACTGGAAAGATTCCCGGCGATAGTCTTTCCGATATAACCGACCGTGTATCCCGCCAGGACCGAATAGTATGAGAGGATGGCTATTCCCGTGATCACTCCCAGGAAACCGATTATCTTCCATGGGCTGCCCGGGCGAATGGCCTCAAAGGCGCCGACAGGATTCTTGCGGCTGTAACGACCGATCGTCAGCTCGGCTATCATCACGGGAAGTCCCAGCAGCAGGATGCAGATGAGATAAAGAAAGAGAAAGGCTCCTCCGCCATTTTCTCCCGTAACATAC